>CAZHCX010000010.1:5558-24119 GCA_964531445.1 uncultured Clostridium sp.
TTTGATTTTATAATTTTTTTATGTTATAATATATTTACATAAAAACAACCTAGGAGGATACTATATGATTAAAAATTTTATTTATTGGGGAATTTGCACAGCCGTTTATATTGCATTATTTTATGCCTTTATGGTATATGATTGCAAAATTTACGAAAAATCAACAAAAGTTGCTAAGTGGAAACGACTAATATCATTTCTAATATTTGCTTTAATTGTTGTCTTCTTTATTGGCTCATTTTATTTTTTTATTAAGTCTTTATAAGACAGTAATTTAAACTTTATCCCCAAAAAGGCTCCGATATATCGGAGCCTTATTTTTTCACAAATACTGTTTTTGTATCATAAGCTAATTCTACTTTTTCTTGTTTTAAAATTTGCATTATATTAAAATTAACTTTTTCCTTTTCTTTTAAAAAGCTTGCATAATCTACAGAATTAGTATAACTACAAACTAAAATATTAATACCATTATCAGTTATGTTATCAAATCTAACTATTATTGTTTCATCTATTACATCATCATGTTGTTTTAACATTTCTTTGATTCTATCTTGAATAATTTGTACCTTTTCTAATGGTGTGTCTAATTCTAAGCATAAATTAACTTTGTTTCTTCTTCTTTCCATTCTACTCCAATTTATTATTGATTCATTTGATATAACAGCATTTGGTATATTTACAAGTGAATTTTCAAATGTTCTCACTCTTGTACTTCTAAACGTAATATCTTCTACAGTTCCTTCATAATCTTGAACTTCTATCCAATCTCCAACAATAAATGGTTTATCTAAAAATATTACAAGTCCTCCAAATATATTCTTTGCAGTATCCTGTGCGGCAAGTGTAATAACAACACTACCTAATCCCAACCCTGCAACTAAACCATTAAGATTTATTCCCAACATTGTTATAACAATAAAACCTGCTATTATATAAACCAACAATCTTATTGCCTTTAAAACAAATTTAAACATAGAATCTTCAACATCTGGGTTCATTCTATCTTTTAATAGATTAACCATTTTACTATTAACTGTTAAACTATTTGCAATACCATTTGAAGCTAAAATTACAAATATAATTTTAAAAATTAAATTAATTTTTTCATGTATCCATGTACTAAATCCTAATGTTTTCCCTATTAAAAACACCGCTATATATAAACCTAAAGTAGCATAAAATACTTTTAATGGTTTATAAAACGCATTATTTTTTATTATTTTTTTATTCTTCACTTTAGGTTTAAATATCTTAACAGTTACATAAGCAAAACTTTTACTTAAAATTCTAAATAGAATATATATTAATATAGCAGCAATTATCTCAATTATTTGATTCCTTTGCAATGTTTTTATACTATTAACCAAATTTATTAACATGTATATTTCCTCCTATGTTTGCTATATTATCTATCCCATATAATCTCTTAATTTTTTACTTCTACTTGGATGTCTTAATTTTCTTAAAGCTTTGGCTTCAATTTGTCTTATTCTTTCACGAGTTACATTAAATTCTTTTCCAACTTCTTCAAGAGTTCTAGATTTTCCATCTTCTAGACCAAATCTTAATTTTAAAACTTTTGCTTCTCTTGGTGTTAATGTATTCATTACTTCTTCTAATTGTTCTTTTAAAAGTGTATATGACGCAGCATCATGTGGTGCAGGACTATCTTCATCTTTTATAAAATCACCTAAATGACTATCATCTTCTTCACCTATAGGTGTTTCTAAAGATACAGGATCTTGTGCTATTTTTTGAATTTCTGTTACCTTCTCTACTGAGATTTCCATTTCCTTTGCTATTTCTTCAGGCGTTGGTTCTCTTCCTAATTGTTGTAACAAGTTTCTAGATGTTCTTATTAATTTATTAATAGTTTCAACCATATGAACCGGAATTCTTATTGTTCTTGCTTGGTCAGCTATTGCTCTCGTAATAGCTTGTCTTATCCACCATGTAGCATAAGTACTAAATTTAAATCCTTTTGTATAATCAAATTTTTCTACAGCTTTTATTAATCCCATGTTTCCTTCTTGAATTAAATCCAAGAATAGCATTCCTCTTCCAACATATTTTTTAGCAATACTTACTACAAGCCTTAAGTTTGATTCAGCAAGTTTTTGTTTTGCATCTTCATCACCTTCTAGTATTTTTTTAGCTAAATCAAGTTCTTCATCAAATGTAAGTAACGGAATTTTACCAATTTCTCTTAAATACATTCTAACAGGATCATCAATATTAATTCCATCAAATGTATCTTCTGTAATTTCATCTAATTTTAAATTTTCTACTTCTTTTAAATCTTCAATATCTGGTTCTTCATCAAAATCATCTGGTAATAAGCTTATTCCATCTTTTTCAATTTCATCAAATACAGAATCTAATTTTTCTGGATTAACATCATTTAATTTAGTTGCTAAATCTCCATAAGTTATCTTTCCGTTTTTTTTAGCTTCTTCTATTATTGTATTTATTTTTTCTTTTTCCTTTTTTGTGATTCCTTTACTATCTTTTACTTCTTCTATCTCATCTTTACCTTTGGCCATTATATCCATTCCTTTCTTAAATTTAATAATTTTATTTAATTTTAGCTAAAGTTGTTATAATATTACTTAATTCTTGCATTAAAATTTTCTTTTCCTCTTCATCTGTAGCGTTTTCTAATTTTTCTAAAATTTCAAATTTTTTATTATTTAATCTTTCTTTTCTATAAATTTGAATTATATCATCAATAGCTTTTTCTAAATCATCAATTTCATAATCATCTGCCATTATCATAGTAATTTGATTTTGCTCTTCTTGTTCTAAACTATCAATTATTCCATTAATATTACTATTTCCTTTTTCAAATTCTTCATACAATCTTTTTGCAATATTTGCATTAATCTCATCCATAAAATCTTCTGGTTTTATATTTTGTTTTATAATTTCAAATATTGATAAATCTCCTGTAAGTAATAATGAAATAACTGTATTTTCTCTTCTTTTAATTGCTTGGGAAACTTCAGGCTTATCTACTTTTTTATGAGAAATTATAGGTTTTGATTTTTCTAGTACTTTCTCACTTTTATCATTTTTATATGTAAGCTTGTTTACTTCTGCAAATATTGATTCTTTAGAAATATCATATTCCTTAGCAATTCTCTCTATGTAAATTTCTCTTTCTATATTGTTGTCTATATTAGAAATAAGTTTAGCAATTTCATTCAAAAATTTTATTTTATCATTAATATTTTCTAAATTTAAATCATTTTTTAAAAGTTTTACTTTAAATTCAATAACAGATAAAGCCTTTTCTATTAATGCTTGAAAACGTATATTTCCATATTTCAATATAAATTCATCAGGATCTTTTGCACCTTCTACTTGTAATATTCTTATATCACATCCCATATTTTGTAAAACATCTAACGCTCTTATTTTGGCCTGCAATCCAGCACCATCTGAATCAAAACTTAATATTATTTGTTCTGCATTTTTTCTAAGCAACCATCCTTGTTGTTCAGTAAGTGCTGTTCCAAGTGGTGCTACAACATTTGTTATTCCTCTTTGATGTAAAGATATTACATCCATATAACCTTCTACAATAAGTAATTTTTTTGTATCACCCTTTTTAGCAACATTTAGTCCAAATAAATTTCTTCCTTTACTATAAACTATATTTTCAGGAGAATTTATATATTTTGGTTTAGAGTCATCTAAAACTCTTCCACCAAATGCAATAACTTTACCTCTAGCATCACAAATCGGAAACATTAATCTATTTCTATAACGATCTATATATTGCCCTCTATCATTCCTATTTACAAGTCCAGACTCAAGTATTTCTTGGTCGGCAAATCCTTGTTTTTTTAGTTCTTGATATAATTCATCAAATTTACCTGAAAAGCCTATTCTAAATGATTTTAATGTTTCATTACTTAATTGTCTTTTTTTTACATACTCTTGCGCGATTTTTGCCTGAGGTTTATATAAATTTTGATGATAAAATTCAGCAGTAAATTCATTTACTTTGTATACCTTATCTTTAAGTATTTCTTTTTGCATATCTCCACTATTTTCTAAAGTTGGTAATTGTATATTTGCTCTTTCTGCAAGCATTTGTATTGTTTCAACAAAATTTAATCCCTCTATTTTAGAAACAAATGTTATGACATTTCCTCCAACACCACATCCAAAACAGTGAAATATTTGTTTATCTGGAGAAACAGAAAAAGAAGGTGATTTTTCATTGTGAAATGGACATAATCCAAAGAAATTTCTTCCGCTTCTTTTTAAATGCATATATTGTGATATTACATCTACTATATCATTATTCTGTCTTATTTCATTTATAATTTCTTCACTATATCTTGCCATTTTTCCTCTCTTTCCTTCAAATAAACATACTTAACTATATTATTCGACCAATTTTACATAAATCCTTCTTTATTTTTAAACTTTTATACTAAAGTTCTCTATTTTCATTATTTTGGATATTTCTATTGTTTATAACTTTACTATCTCTATTACTTTTTTCTTTTTAATACTCTTTTCGTTATTTTAACACAATCATCTTAATTCTTTTTCCATAAAAATAAGCCACTGAAATATTGCAGTAGCTCATTGGGGTTTAACTATTTGGGAAATCCATTTTTATATAATTCGAAAAAGAAAGTAAAAACACCTTTGTTGTTGGCTTTCTTCTTCTATTTAATCTTAGATATTCTAATACCACATCATGATCTTTATTGTTTCCACATATCCACAAATTTTCAATCGTTTGTCTAATACATCTCTCAACAATAGAACATGTTGTAGAATTATTTTTTGCAATTACTCCAAATACATCCTCAGACAATTTTAAATTTTGAGGTTTTTCAGAATTTAAATAAATTTTTATAGCTTCCTTAATATATTTGTGTCCTTTAAGACCTGCAGGAACTCCCATTTTAGTTAATAACAAATCAATAGTTTTATCTATCTCTCCTTCTTTAAAATTCTTCTTACTTTCCTCTTTCTTAATAATTGAAATCTCAACATTTCCATCTGGAAGAACAATAACTTTTAAAGAAAGATTCCGATTTTCTTCTTTGTTTAATAAAACAGTATAGTACTCTAATACCTCCATTTGTTGATTTGTCATATTTTCCGCCTTCCTACTCTTTTATAAAAGAGTTTATACATTTTATTTTTCTATATTAATATTATATAGCAATTAACATAAAATGTCAATTGCTATATATACAAATATTTTTGTGGATTAACGTGTACACCATTTATTCTAATTTCAAAATGTAAATGCGGTCCTGTTGAATTTCCTGTACTCCCAACTGTAGCAATAATATCTCCAGCCTTTACCTTTTGACCAACTGTAACATTCAATTTATTTGCATGTGCATACCAAGTTTCAACACCGTTTCCATGATCTATTTTTACTAAATTTCCATAAGAACCACTTCTATCAGCAAAAATAACTGTACCTTCTGAAACTACACTTATTGGTGTGCCAGTTGCAGCAGCAATATCAAGACCTGTATGTGTAGAGGATCTAATTCTACTATTTTCTCCATACCTTGAAGAAATAACACCTGTAACAGGAAGACTAGCAATTTTAATACCATTTACATTAGCAATAGCTTCTGTTGTGTCAATATCAAATTTATTAATTATATTTTCTTTTGCAACTTCTAAAGTGTTAGTTTTTAACTCTTCTTCTTTTTTTGTTGTTTTTTCATTTACTGTAAGAACAACCTCATTTTCTGATAATTCCTTTATTTCTTTTACAATTTGTTCTGCAATTTCTTTGTTTTCAACACTTTCTATAACTTCATTATCTTTAGCAATTTCATAATATTTATAAGTTATTTCTATTTCTTTTTGAACTGCTATGATAATTTCATCTTCATTTTCTTCTTGTGTTTTTTCAACTAATTTTAATTCATATTCTGGAGCTTCTGTTAATTCTACATTTTCTATATTATCACTTTGATAACTTTCCAAATTATTTTTTATACTTTCATTTAAAGCATTTTTATTTTGTACATAACCAACTTGTTCTCCAAAAATTTTAACTTCATACATTGGTTTATATTTTACTAAAACTATCGCGATTATAAAACCAAGGCTCATTAAAGCTATATTTAAAAATTTTAATGTTTCTTTTGTATAAAATTTTAATTTTTTTATACTAATAAAATCCACTCTCCTTATCTATTTTTAAGCGCGACCATTGTCTATTATACCATATATTCTGTACTTTTTCAAATTTTATATGTATAATTTAAGCGATTTACCTATTTTTTCTAGTTTAATTTCCTTGAATTTTAATTTTAAATATCTTTTTACTCATTTAAAGTCTTTTTTTCTCACAAATTCTCTCTTTTTTAACATATTTATCTACTATTATTATAAGATAAATTATTTATTAAACTTATATGTTTAATTGTATTAAAATGTTACTTCAAAACTTATAAGTTAAATGATATATTATTTAAAGAAGATAGGAAGGTGATAAAAATGGCTATAGACTACAGTGTTATAGGTTCTAGAATAAAACAAGCTAGACTTGCAAAAAACATGACTCAAGAAGATTTAGCTGATCAAATTGATATTTCAGTTGCTTTTTTAAGTAGAGTAGAAAGAGGAAACTCTCACATAAATTTAAAAAGATTAAATCAATTATGTGATTTATTAGATGTTTCTGAAGGTTATTTATTAAATGGTGCATCTAGTAGTTCAGAAAACTACTTAGACAAAGAATTTACTGATTTAATAAAAAGCGTTTCTCCAGAAAAACAAAAATTAATTTATAATGTTGCAAAAACAATTGCAGAAACAGATATCGAAGAATAATGTTCACAAAAAACTAATTTTAAAATTTTTAGTGGACAAAAATAGAGGACATTAATAGTATTCTAAATAATTAAAATATTATTAGTGTCCTCTATTTTTTATACTTCTCTACATCTTACAATAACTCTTTGCTTACCATCATCAGTACATGTAATTAAAGTTAATTCTTTTCTTCCTCCCGTTAACTGTGTTGTATCACTATTATTTTCAGGCAAAACAGTATGTATATCATAAGCTGAATATTCTAATGTTCTTCCCGTTAAATCCGTTAATTTAACAATATCTCCTATTTTTAATGTAGGTACTTTACTAAAAAATTTACTATTTCTATAATTATGTCCAACTATACAAAAATTTCCAACCTCATTTGGATCATGTCCATGATATTTTACAGGAGTACTTTTTAATAATGATTCAGTTTCTTTTAAATTTCCTATTTCACCCTGAACAACTGAATATACTAAATTTAATTTTGGAATTTCTACAGTTGCAATTGTTTTGTATTTATATCCCTCTTTATTTGTTTTCCATTCTGCTTGTTTATTTAAGTCTGCAACATTTGGTGTTGTTTCAATTGGTTGTGTCTCTTCAACTACAGGAACAGAATTTTCAGCATTATCATTTAAAACAACCATCAAAATATCATCTTGTGCAATAGTTGTATCTTTCTCAACTGATGAAACTGTTTGTTTAAATTGTTCTAACATTTCTGAAGAGGTTTCTTCACTTTTATTTCTATCATACTCTGCATAAATATATAAAGATATTAGAACACAAACAACAAATAATGAAGCCATAAAATAGAACTTATATATTTTCTTCTTTCTTTTAAGTTCTGGTGTTATATATAATTTTTCTGTTACCAAAATTTGATTCATTCTAACCCTCCTTATCTATATTATACAAATATATTATATCATCTATTGAATTATTTTTAAATATATTATTTTAAAATATCAGAAATTTCCATAAATTTTTCTAAAGATAATTGTTCTGGTCTAACATTTTCTTCAAGATTAAGTTCATTTAATACCTGTATTCCTTGTTGTTTATCTGAAAACACTTTTCCATTTGTTAAAGAATTTAATAATGTTTTTCTTTTTTGCATAAACGCAAATTTTATAATTTTAAACATTTTTTCTTTATCTTTTGGATTAACTATTTGTTGTTTTCTTATATTTAATTTTATAACTTTAGAAGTAACCTCAGGCTCTGGTATAAATGAACTATTTGGCACTTCCATTATTGCTTCTGATTCTGCATAATAATATACAGCATACGTTATTGCCCCAGTATTTTTTTGACCTGGAATAGCAATTAGTCTATCTGCAACCTCTTTTTGAATCATTACAGTTATACTTTCTAGTTCTAACTCTTCTTCTAATAATTTCATTATAATTGGAGTCGTAATATAATAAGGCAAATTAGCAACAATCTTCACATTTTTAATCTGATTATTTTCCTTTTCGCTCTTTATTAGAGACTTTAAATCCACTTTTAATACATCATTGTTGATAATTTGGAAATTATCATATAAAGAAAATCTATCATCTAAAATTTTAAGCATTTTTGTATCAAGTTCAATACATATTACCTTTCCAGCCTTTTCTAATAAAAATTTAGTAAGTGTTCCTAGCCCAGGACCAATTTCTATAACTAAATCATCTTTAGTTATATTGCTACAATTAACAATTGAATTAACAACATCTTCGTTTATTAAAAAGTTTTGTCCTAAACTTTTATTGGCTTTAATGTTATATTTTTTCATTATAAATCTTGTTTCTTCTAAAATATTTTCCATAAAATCTCCTTTTCAATATACTAATTATAACAACAATTTCAACAATATTCAAGGTATTTACATAATTTGTTTAATATGATTAACATTAAACCTTCCATCTTTTATCAAAACTTCGATAACATCAAACCTAACAAATCTATTAAACTGCCTATTCTTATATAAATAAAATTTAGCCGCATTATAAAAATGCTTTCGTTTCAAAGCATTTACTGCCTCTACTGGTTTTCCATAATTAGTACTACTTCTTGTTTTTACCTCAATAAACACAATTTCATTTTTATCCTCGGCAATTATATCAATTTCACCCTTTTTAGTATAAAAATTTCTTAATAAGATTTTATAATTATTTTTCACTAAATATGCCGTCGCAACCTGTTCTCCAATATATCCTAATTTTTTCTTTTTCATTTTATTTCATAAACACTTCCCGGTAAAGATATAATTTTATCTTCTAATTCTAACATCATTAATTTATAACTAACTTCACTGACTGTTAATCCTGTTATTTTTACAATTTTATTAATATGAATACTTTCATTTTTTTCTATAATTTCATAAACCTGTTCATATTCCTTATCAACTTTTTTTGTTTTTTCTTTTACTTTAATTCTATTTAAATTTAATTCTGGATATTGTTTTACAATATCCTCAACACAAGTTACTAAATATGCTCCATCTTTTATTAGCCTATTGGGAGTTATACTCATTTTACTATCCAAATTTGATGGAACACAAAAAACATTTTTTCCTTGTTTCCTTGTTAGTCTCGCAGTAATGCTAGTTCCACTTCTATGTCCACCTTCAACAACTAATGTACCAATTGATAAACCACTTACAATTCTATTTCTTTGTAAAAATTTTTCATACTTTGCCTCTTCATTTTCGGAGTATTCGCTTATAATTAGACCATTATTATTTAAAATTTCTTCATATAATTTTGTATTTTCTTTTGGATAAATATTATTTAATCCTGATGGCAAAACAGCAATTGTTTTTTTACTACCATCTAATGCTCCTAAATGAGCATAACTATCTATTCCATTTGCCATCCCACTAATAATAACAAGTCCATACATACTAAGTTCTTTTGCGAATTTTTTCGCCATTTTTTCACCATATTTAGTACAACCCCTTGAACCAATTATTGCAATTCCAGGACTATTTAATAATTCTATATTACCTTTATAATATAATTGATTTGGAGGATTTTTAATTTGTTTTAACTGTTTAGGATAACTAAAATCATTTATTGTTATTTTTTTCAAAATTTATCACCATATTTTCTATCCAAACTTCTATATTGTATTGCTTCTAGCAAATGCTTTTTTTCTATATTTTCTTTATTATCTAAATCAGCAATTGTTCTAGCAACTTTTAAAACCCTGGTATAAGCTCTAACACTTAGGCCCAACTTATCAAAAGCTAATTTTAATATTTCCTTGCATTCATCATCAATTACACAAAATTTTTCAATTAATTTAGGAGTTAATTCCGCATTTGAAAAAATATTATATTTTTTATATCTTAAATATTGAATTCTTCTTGCATTATTAACTCTTTCTTTTATTTGTTTTGAAGTTTCTATTTTTTCCTTAGAATCTAATTTTTCATATTTAACAGCTTTAACTTCTACATGCAAATCTATCCTATCCAAAAGTGGTCCACTAATTTTATTTAAATATTTTTCTATTGAAGTTTCTGAACATTTACATTCTTTTTCAGAACTTCCATAATATCCACACGGACACGGATTCATACTCGCTATCAACATAAAATTTGATGGATAAACCACTTTTGAATATAATCTAGAAATTGTAACATTTCTATCTTCTAAAGGTCCTCTTAAAACCTCTAAAGTATTTTTATTAAATTCTGGTAATTCATCTAAAAATAAAACTCCATTGTGTGCCAAACTTATTTCACCTGGCATTGGGTTTCTTCCTCCACCTATCATTGAAGTAATAGAAATAGTATGATGTGGGCTTCTAAAAGGTCTTTTAGTAATTATTCCAATATTACTATCTAAACAACCAGAAACACTATGTATTTTAGTTGACTCCAAAGCCTCCTCAAATGTTAAATCTGGAAGTATTGTTATTAATCTTTGTGAAAGCATTGTTTTACCAGAACCAGGTGAACCAATTAATAAACAATTATGGCCTCCAGCAGCAGAAATCTCTAACGCTCTTTTTACATTTTCTTGACCTTTCACATCACTAAAATCAATATCATTATTTTCAACCTTATTAAAATATTTTAAAATATCAACCTTAACAGGTTCAATTTTAATTTTATTATTTAAAAACCCCATTAACTGCTTTAAATTATTAACTCCAATTACCTCTAAACCCTTTACAACAGAAGCCTCTCTTTCATTTGCTTTTGGAACAATTGCTCTTCTAATTCCAAGATTTACAGCCTCAATACACATTGGTAAAACACCATTTACCCTATTTATTTTCCCATCTAAAGAAAGTTCTCCAATAAAAATCGTATTTTCCAAATTATTTGCATATATATCACCTAAAGCATGTAAAATCCCTACAGCAATTGGTAAATCATAGCTCGATCCTTCCTTTCTTGTACTAGCCGGAGCAAGATTAATTACAATTTTTCTACTTGGAAATTCTATTCCTGAATTTTTAATTGCAGCCCTAATTCTTTCTCTAGATTCCTTAACACTCGCATCAGGAAGTCCAACTATCTCCACATTTGGTAGTCCACCTCCAATATCTGTTTGAACTTCTACTAAATTACCACTAACTCCACTTAGTGATATTGTTTTTATATTTGATATCATAAAAACTCCTTTCTTTTAATGTTACAGTTAGATAATATATTAAACTTTCATTTTTACAATAAATATATTTAGTTAACTGTAACTATTTAATGAGTAATTTTTTACTTTTTATTGCATTTTTCCATTATTTAAGATAAAATAGCCTTAATAAATTTTACAAATGAGTGGTGATTTTATTGAAAAAAAATATAAAGAAAAACAATATAAAGAAAAACAATATAAAGAAAAACAAAAAAGTAACAACAATATATGATGATTTTAAATCTCAAAATTTTATATATATAAAAAAATTAAAAAACATTTTTATTGTAATTTTAATCCTTTTTGTACTGTTAGTTGGAAGATTAGCATATCTTCAATTTATAGATGGAAAACATCTAAAAGAATTAGCATATAACCAACAATCTATAAATCAAATAATAAGTCCAAAAAGAGGTTCAATTTTTGATTCAACAGGAAAAGTTTTAGCAACAAGCGCCTCAGTTGATACAATAACAATTAATCCAAGTAAAATTTCAGAAAATTTAAAAAACAAAAAAAACACTTATGAAAACGAAACTGTTTTAAAAGAAAGTTTAGCTAAAAAATTTGCTGAAATATTTGAATTAAATTATGACGAAGTACTACAAAAAATTAACAGTAGTACACAAGTTGAAACAATTGCAAAAAAAGTTGAACAAGATAAAGTTGAAGTATTAAAAACTTGGCTTAAAGATAATAGTATTTCAACTGGTATTAATATTGATGAAGATACAAAAAGATATTATCCTTATGATAATTTTCTTTCGCAAGTAATTGGTTCTTGCGGTGTTGATAATCAAGGTCTATCCGGAATAGAAAACAAATGGGACTCTGTTTTAAAAGGTACTCCAGGAAAAATTGTAAGTTCTAAAAGCGCAAGCCAACAAGAAATACCAAATGCCGAAGAATCTTATATTGCAGCTGAAAACGGTAGTGATTTAACACTAACAATAGATTTTAGAATACAAAAAATCGTTGAAAAATACTTAAAACAAGCTGTTGATGATAATAATGTAGAAAATGGTGGAAGTTGTATAGTTATGAACCCAAAAAATGGCGATATTCTTGCAATGGCAACATATCCAGATTATAATCTAAACACACCTTTTACACCAAATGAATATTTAGCAAAAGAAAACACAACATTAAATTCAGATCAACTTTTTAAAATGTGGTCAAATAAAAATGTTTCAGAACTTTACGAACCTGGATCTGTATTTAAATTAATTACTGCAGCCACTGCTTTAGAAGAAAACATTACAGGAACAGATGTTGCTGGAGATTTCTTCTGTCCAGGATATGAAAAAGTAGATGGAGTAACAATAAAATGCTGGAAAGATGATGGTTCTCATGCTTCACAAACATTAAGACAAGCCTTAGAAAATTCTTGTAACCCTGCACTTATGCAATTAGGTACTAGAATTGGAACATCAAAACTTTACAAATATTATAAAGCTTTTGGTTTCTTTGATAAAACGGGTGTAGATTTACCCGGTGAAACTTCTTCATTTTTCAAAGAAGAAAGTACTGTTATTCCAGTAGAAAGAGCAACATACTCTTTTGGACAAAGATTTAGTATTACTCCTCTACAAATGATAACAGCAATTGCTTCAATAGCAAATGATGGTATGTTAATGAAACCAAGAATCGTAAAATCTATAACAAACACAGATACAGGTGCTGTTACAACTGTAAATCCCGAAGAAGTAAGACAAGTTATATCTTCTAGCACCGCTTCTAAAGTAAAATCAATGATGCAATCAGTTGTTGAAGATGGAACTGGTAGAAGAGCAAGCGTTACTGGTTATACTGTAGGTGGAAAAACAGGAACTTCAGAACCTCGTTCTGGTAGAGAAGATAAAGATGGATATGTTGCCACTTATGTTGCAATATCACCAGTTGAAGATACACAAGTTGTACTTTTACTAAATTTATATAAACCACCTAAAGAAAACCATCAAGGTGGAACATTAGCAGGACCAGTTGTTTCTCAAATGTTAACTGAAATTTTACCAACATTAGACATACCATCTGATGAAAAAGTAACAGATGATGCAGATTTAATTACAGTACCAGAAATAAGAAACAAAACAATAGCAGAAGCTGAGAAGATTTTAAAAGAAAAAGGATTTACTTCTAAAATCACAACTAACAATGATAAAAATAGCACTGTTATATTAGACCAAGTTCCAAAACCTGGTGTTTCACTTGCAAAAGATTCGATAATAATGCTATATGATCAAACAACAAGAGTTTCTACTACAGTTCCTGACCTTACGGGAAAAAGTAAATATCAAGCAACAAATGAATTAAAAAATGCAAATTTAAATATTAGTGTAACAGGATCTGGAACAGTAATTTCACAAGATCCACCAAAAGGTTCAAGTGTAGATGCAGGAACTGTAATAAAAGTAACACTTAAAAAATAACTATCTAAGAGGGATTTTTTCCCTCTTATTCCATTTTTTCTTCAAGCCAATATTTATTTAATAATGAATCCAAATAATGTATATTCTCATTTTTTATCCTGCTTAAAACTTTTTTATTATCTTCCTTCAAATACAACAACCACTCTTCCTTTGCTGATAAATCATTCATATTCTCAACTCTAATTTTAGGTAATTCTATTAAATGCATTTCCAATTCATCCAAAGTAATTTCTTGTTCATTAGATTGAATTCTTATAACATTATCATACTTATTCGTATTTAAATGTTTAAAATCTAATATGTTTATTGTTACAGTTTTACATAGTTCCCTCTTTTCATCATATTCATCTTGATTTAAATGTATTTGAGCATAATATAATAACATTTTTGTTTCTACATAAATTCCGTCAATAAACTGTATCCCTACATTCATTTCCTGATTATCCTCTGTTTTTATTCTTACATCTGCAATGCCAAAATTTTCTTCTCTTGGTAAATACTTTTCCCTTTGAGTTAAATATGGATTAAGCTCTATTTCATCTATTTTTGTTTCAAGTATTGACTCTATAAAGTCTTTTAAAACGCCTAAACAATCACCATTGTTTAAGACCTTTCGCAATACAAAATTGCTATTTGATACTAATTTTTTATTCATATATTAGAATATCATCTCCTTAAATTAAAATTTACTTTTTTTTGGGATTAATTAGATCTAATTTAAATTTGATTTAAAAATTTTTTGATTTAAAATTTAATAGATTATAACTTCAATTTTTTTAAGTGTCAATATTTTTTGAAAAATTTTCAAAAAAATCGGTCGCAAAATTCGACATTTTACGACCAATTGATATTTTAATTACTCATTTCTTTAAGTTCATTAATTATAAAATCAACACATAAATCAACATTTTTTAATAATTCTTCTTGTGAAAAAGTTCTATATTCTTTTCTTGGAATATCAACAAATTTTTTATGTGTAATAAAATCATTTAAATATTTTAACGAATTATCAACATCTTGTTTATTTATTTTTATCTCTTCTACTATGTCATTTACAGACAAAACATTAGCATCATATATTAGTTCTGGTAGCTTACAATTTCTATAAATAAAATCTGAAAATATTTTGTAATCATCTGTTTTTGTAACTCTTATTGTTTCTTCATCACAATACAATATCTGTCCATCATTTAATTTAATTCCTAATTTTTCTGTTCTTTCAGCATTCCATATTACTTTTTCTGTATATGTTAAATTATTAAAATAATAATCTGCCATTAAATGTGTTAAACATCCTAATATTAATGGTTCTTTTAAATTTTTATTATATTTATTATAAAACCTTTTATAATTTTTAAAATCTTTTTCTCCAACATAATGCGTAATATAATGTGGAATTATTGTACTTATTTCACTCACAACAAAACCATTATTTATATCTGGTAATATATTTCCTATCAAAAATATGTTTTTATTCTCATTACTTACAAGTTTTTCTGATAATTTATTTGCTATTTCTAAATGAATTCCCCATGATGGCATATAACTCACTCCTTTTTTATTATTAATAGCACATTAATTGATAATTTGCAAGAAAAGAGGAATAGCTATGCTATCCCTCAATCCTGTATTTCGAAGTTTAAATTTTTTTAAGATACAACTTCTTTTTCACAGTATAAAATATTGTTACCAACATACTGTGATAAAAGTTCTCTCAGATACTCTGGACTTTTTCCAGCAATTTTATCAAAGTCGTAATGTATTGAATCAATAAGTTTAGTTCCATCATACTGTTCTAAAACATAATCTGGTGGAACAACATTTTTGTCTTCCTCCCTCAATACAAATACTGCTCCTTGCGGAATAATTCCATTGTCATAAATTATCATCTGAGTCATTTTTCTACCTCCTAATGCATGCATTAATTTATGTAATCAGTTGTTAACTGTTATAGAGAGTAACTTTATATAAACGGCTTTTGCCCATACTACCATATTATACCACTTTATTTCAAAAACATCAATCATTTGCATAATATTTTTAAATTTGTTTTGCAGTTAAGTAACATATAAAATTGATTTATGAAAGTTTTAAAAGCTACTAAAATTAATTAGTAGCTTTTACATATTATTTTTTTGTTGCTATATAATATCCAACCCCTCTTTTTGTAATCAAAATTTTAGGATTAGAAGTATCTTTTTCAATTTTTTCTCTAATTCTTCTTACAGTAACATCAACTGTCCTAATATCACCATAATATTCATATCCCCATACTTTTTCAAGTAAAGTTTCTCTTGTAATTACCTGGCCAGGTTGCATTGCAAGGAATTTTAAAACCTCAAATTCTCTTAAAGTTAAATCTATAATTTCATTTCTTACTTTAACTTCAAATCTATCTAAATCAAGTTCTAAATCATCAACTTTTATAATATTATCTTTTTTAACTTCTACATTTTGAATAGTTTCTGTAACAGCCTCTTTAGGAATATTAGCCAATTCATTTTTTCTAAGATTTGCTTTTACTCTCGCCATTAATTCTCTAACACTAAATGGCTTTGTAATATAATCATCTGCACCTAATTCTAGTCCGACAATTTTATCTATTTCTGCATCTTTTGCTGTTAACATTAAAATTGGAATATTTAAATAATTTTTAACTCTTTTACATACAGTTAATCCATCCATTTTAGGCAACATTATATCAAGTAACATTAAATCTGGTTTTTGTTCTAATGCAATATTTACTGCAGAAACTCCATCTGTTGCTTCTATTGTTTCATATCCTTCTTTTTTCAAATTATAAACAAGTACATCTATTATTGCTTGTTCATCATCAACAACAAGTACTTTTTTTACTTCTTTTTCAATATTTTCTTCCACAAAAAATTCCGCCTTTCTATAGCTTTATTTTAAGATAAACTATTTATATCATAATTTTTAAGAATATACAAGTACTTTTTTAGATTTTAATTTTCATTATTGTAACAGTTCACTACATTTGCAAAATTTAAATGTATAAATCCGATATATCTTAATAGAACGAAGATTCCGCTTGATTGGAAGTTACATTAGAAGTTGTTAATCAACAAAATGAGTAATGTTCGCGTCGAGCAATTTTATTGCGAGGACTAAGTGAAAGAGGCTTGTTTTGTTGATTTATCAACTTCTTATGCAACTGTAATGAACAAGGAATCGTAGCGATATTAAAATATATCAGATTTACACTTGCAACTTTCAACTCTGTTAGTAAACTATTACTACATTATTACCTCAACATCAAAAATCCCATCATCACATAATTTTATTGCATTTTCAACGAATTCTCCATTAAGAAAAACCTTTTCTACCCCACTATTTTTTTCACTTGGATTCTTAACAACAATATTATAAAAAGCATTTTTCCACTTAAGCTTTACACTATATTCTTTCCATTCCCTTGGAATACAAGGATCAACTTTTAAAACTCCCTCATTTATTTTTAAACCAATAATATATTCAATTCCAGCCTTATAATACCAACCACTTGAGCCTGTATACCAAGTCCAGCCACCACGTCCAGCAAGATTATTAGCACCATAAATATCTGCTGCAATAACATATGGTTCAACTTTATATTTTAAACTACTTTCCTTAGTTCTAGAATGTTCTATCGGATTTATCATTCTATACAATTCTGTTGCTCTATCACCAAATCCAAGTAACGCTTCTGCAATTATAACCCAAACTGCAGCATGTGTGTATTGTTGTTGTGACCATTTTTTATTCTCTCATTTATGTCACAACTTCTGTTATACATCTTTTCTCTCATATTCTTTTTTAGCACATATAAATTTTTCTTTAATTTCATTTAATTCTTGTAGTGGCTTAAAGTTGAAATAAATATCAACTTGTTTGTCACTATGAATTTCAATTTTTTCTATAAATTCTCTAATTATTTCTTTAGTAGGATTTTTTATTTTTAAAAATTCTTCTACTAAATTATCTAATCTACTTTTATTCTTGTCTATATCTTTTTCTCCAGATAATTCTTGTTCAAATTCTTTTATTGATTGTTCGTAACTTTTCACAATTTCTTTTATTCTCTCTGCATTTTTCATATATTCTTCAAGAGATATAATGCCTGCAAGCCTATCTTCATACATTACTTCTAGTTTTCTTGTTTCTTTTTCAATATTTTGTCTAAAAGAATCAATTTGCTTTTTTATATCAAATTCTTGTGTTTGTTTAGATTTTGTTTGTCTTGCAATTTCTTCTAGTTTCTTTTTATTTTTGTATTCCTTGCAAACCTGTCTTAAAACCTCTAGCATCTGCTCTTCAAAAACTTGATAATTGAAATTGTGTGGTGAACATACTTGGAATTTCCCAAATCTTCCATATCTTTGACATCTACCATAAATATTTCCGTTTTTATCTGGACTTCTTATTCCAATATAACCGTTTGCAATCATAACATCTAAGTAATCCTTTAAATAAATAATCATTTTGAACTACTCTTGAACCTTTTGTTGCTTCAATTACTTTTTTTGCTCTTTCAAAATCCTCTTTACTAATTATAGCCTCATGCATATTTTCTACTTTTACCCAATCTTCTTCTGGTAAATTTATAAATTTATTTGATTTGAAACTTACCTTTTTTCTCTTTCCCTGTATAACTGTTCCTGTGTAAATTTCATTTG
>CAZHCX010000011.1:0-22094 GCA_964531445.1 uncultured Clostridium sp.
TTTTACTTATTCAATTTCATTGACAATAATTTAGAAATACCACTTTCTTCCATTGTAACACCGTAAACCGTATCAGCAGCTTCCATAGTACCTTTTCTATGAGTTATAACTAAGAATTGAGTATTTTGTGTAAATTTCTTTAAATAATCTGCATATCTAAATACATTAACATCATCAAGAGCAGCCTCAATTTCATCAAGTACACAGAATGGCGCAGGATTTATTTTTAGTATTGCAAATAATAATGCTATTGCTGTAAACGCCTTTTCTCCACCTGATAAAAGCATCATATTTTGTAATTTCTTTCCTGGTGGTTGTGCATTTATTTCTATTCCACATTCTAAGATATTATCTTCATCTTCTAGTGTAAGTTCTGCCTTACCGCCATTAAATAATTCCGCAAATACCTCTCCAAAATTCTTATTAATAATTTTGAATTTTTCTCTAAATTGATCTTTCATTATTTGTGTCATATCAGAAATTACATTTCTTAATTTACTCATTGTATTTTCTAAATCTAATCTTTGTTCACTCATAAAGTCATATCTGTCTTTTAAGTTTTTGTATTCTTCAATTGAGTCTATATTAACACTTCCAAGTTCTTTTATTTCTGTTCTTAAAACATTTACTCTTCTTTGTGTTAATTGAACATTTTCTGGTCTTGGATAATCACCCACATTGTTTGGTGTAAGCTCATATTCTTCCCACATTTTATTGTAAATTCCGTTTATGTCGTCATCTAATTTTGTTTTCTTAACATCTAATTTTACAAGTTGACCTTTTAAATCTTCTATAATTTTAAATTTATCTGTCAATTCATTTTCTTGTTTTGCAAGTAATTCATTTTGTTCAACTCTTTTTTGTTTTAATTCTTCAATTTTTGATGAACTATTTTGAACATTTTGTTTTATTTCTTCAATTTTTTCAAGTATTTCTTTTATTGAGTTTTCAAGTGCTTCATTATCTTGTTTTATTTGTTCAATTTGAGTATTCTTATTTTCAATACTGATTCTTGCATTTTCAAGTTCTTGATTAATTCTTTCTTGTATTTCTTGTATTGATGTTTCACTTTCATCAAATGATGATACAGAAATTTTTAAGTTTGTAATGTCAAAGTTTAAGTCATCAATATATTTTTGGTCATCTTTATTTAATTCTGCATATTCATTTATAACCTTAGAAAGTTCTTCGTTTTGCTCATTAATTTTATTAATTTCTACTTGAATTTCACCTTTTTTAGAAACAGCTTCTTCTTTTTGTTGTTCTAAAGATTTTTCTTCTTCTCTTAATCTAGCTAAACGTTTTTCTAATTTTTCAACATTTTCATCAATTGAAACAACTTTTTGTTTTTCAGTTGCATATGTAATTTCAATTTCTTGTAATTCTTTTTCAAGATTTTCAGAAAGTTCTAAAATTCCTTCTATTGATTCTTCAAATTCTTCTTTTTCTTTCTCTAGTTTTGAAATTTTTTCTTTAAGTTCTGCAACTTCTTTTTCTAGTTTTTCAATTTCTTTTCCTCTACCAAGAATATTAACTGTTTTTTTGCTAACTGAACCACCAGTAATTGCACCAGATGGATTAATTAAATCTCCTTCTTTTGTTACAATTCTAAATGTATATCCATTTTGTTTTGCAACATTGATTGCTGTGTCCATATTATCAACAATTACTGTTCTTCCAAGTAAATTTAAAATGATTTGTTCATATTTTTTATCATATTTTACTAAGTCTGATGCAACTCCTACTACACCTTGATTTGACCCTTTTACTTTATCTAATTTTTTACCTTTTACTGATGAAATTGGTAAAAATGATGCTCTTCCTAGATTGTTTTTTCTTAAATGTTCTACTAATCTTTTAGCATCAGTCTCTGTTTCTGTTACAATATTTTGCAAACTTGCTCCTAAACACATTTCTATTGCAGTTTGTAAATCATCTGGAACATCAATAACATTCGCAAGAACTCCATGCATTCCTTTTCCTAAATCTTTAATATTTTCACAATCCTGTAATAAAGATTTAACACTTCTTATATAACCTTCTTTTTCTTTTTCAGTTTCAACTAAGAATTTACGTCTTGAATCTTTAATTCTCATCTCACTAGATAATGCATTTATATCGCTTTCAAATCTTTTAATTTTTTGATTTGCTTCTTGCCTTTGTTTTGCAATATCATCTAATGATTTCTTAGCCTTATTTCTTTTATTTTCTATTTCGTTAAATTCTTTAACAATATCTTCTTTATTAAGTCTTGTTGAATCTAATTCAGAAATTGTTGACTGCATTTCTTGTTTAATTTGGGCTTGTCTTTTTTCAAAGTTTTGATAGTTTATATTTTGTGTATTTATTTCAGATTGTAATTCATATTTTCTATCAACATTTTCATCAACAGTTTTCTTATACCCTTCTATTTCAAGTTCTTTTGAAGATAATTTTTTTGTTAGTTCATCTAATTCTGCTTGTTTTTCATTAAGTTCTTTTTCAAATTTTTCTTTATTTTGTTTTAAATTATCCTTTTTTGCTTCTTTTTGTTCAATTTCTTCTTTAAGTTCTTTTATATGTTCTTGTTGTTCTTCAATTTCTTTTAAATATCTTCCACTATTTTCATTGTTATTAGCAATTCTAGTTTTAGAAACATTAATATCAGAATTTAATTGTTCAATTTGTTTTTGACTTTCAAACCCTAAGTTTGACATATTTTCAATCTCTTCTGTTATGCTATTTATACTGTTTTGTAACTCTTCTTTCAATAGTTTTATTTTTTCAAGTTTTTGTTCCTCTTCATTATTTTGATTTTGCATAACTTCTATTGCATGAACAACTTCTTCTAAGTCCTTTTTATATTTTTCTATATTGTAAACAAATAAGCCAATTTCAATGCTTTTTAATTCTTCTCTTAAATTTAAATATTTTTTGGCTTTATCTGATTGCATTTGTAAAGGCTCTAAATTTCCCTCAATTTCAGATAAAATATCATTTATACGAAGAAGATTTAATTTTGTATGTTCTAATTTCTTTTCTGATTCTTCTTTTCTTGTTCTAAATTTAACAATACCAGCAGCTTCTTCAAAAATATGTCTTCTATCTTCTGATTTATTACTTAATATTTCATCAATTTTACCTTGGCCAATTATAGAATATCCATCTTTTCCAATTCCAGTGTCCATAAATAATTCAAGTACATCTTTTAATCTGCAAGGTACTTTGTTTATAAAATATCCTGTTTCACCACTTCTATATATTTTTCTAGTTACTGTAACTTCTGTATATTCGATAGGTAAAGCACCATCAGAATTATCAAATACTAAAGAAGCCTCGGCAAACCCAAGAGACTTTCTATTTTGAGTTCCAGCAAATATGATATCTAAAGATTTTGTTCCTCTTAAAGATTTCATACTTTGTTCTCCTAAAACCCATCTTATAGCATCAGATATATTACTTTTTCCTGAGCCATTTGGTCCAATTACTGTTGTAATTCCCGGCATTAATTCTAATACAGTTTTATCTGCAAAGGATTTAAATCCTTGTAATTCTAATCTTTTTAAATACATCTTTTTCACCCTTATTTGTTAGTTTAATTATCGTATTTTACATCCACCAAAAATAATCCATTTGGTGGCAATGTTTTTCCTGCTAATGTTCTATCTTTTGATTCTATAATATTTTTTATATCTTCTGGTTTTATTTTTTCTGTTCCAACATCAACTAATGTTCCAGAAATAATTCTAACCATATTATACAAAAAGCCACTTCCTGTAAGTTCTATGTAAATTCTATTATTTGGAGCATCAATTACTTCTGCCTTGTAGATAGTTCTTACACTACTTTTACTACTTGTCCCACTTGCTTTAAATGCCTTGAAATCATGCTCACCTTCAAAGTATTTTGCAGCTTCTTTCATTTTTTCCACATTTAATTTCTGTGGAATATGTGTTTCTAAATTTCTATATATTGCTGATGAAAATTCAGAATTATTTATAACATATCTATATGTTTTTCTTTTACAACTTAATCTACTGTGAAATCTTTCATCAACTTCTTCTGCCGATATGATTCTAATTGATTTTTTTAAGTTTGAATTTAATGCAATTGCTACCTTTTCTATTGGAATATTTGCATTAGTTTTAAAATTAGCTACTTGCCCAAAAGCATGAACACCAGCATCAGTTCTGCCTGATGCTGTTAAGTCCACTTCCTCGCCAGTAACTAATTTTATAGCCTGTTCAATTGTTCCTTGTATATTAAGCTTGTTTGGTTGTTTTTGCCAACCATTAAATTCTTTTCCATCATATTCTATAATTAATTTGATATTTCTCATTTTTCGTCTTTTTTATTCAATTTTTGTTTGAACTTTGCAAACCTTTCTTTATTTGTTTGATTTTTTTCAGTAAATCTTTTTGTTACCATATTACTAATTAAAATTTTCTTTAATGCATCTTCTTTTACGTCTGCAATTAAAGTTCCATCTTTTGCAACAGATATCTTACCAGTCTCTTCTGATACAACAACTACTAAACTATCTGATTCTTTAGAAATACCAATAGCCGCTCTATGTCTAGTTCCTAATTCTTTAGCAATATCTGTATCATCTGCAAGTGGTAAAACACAAGCAGCAGCAGCAATTTTATTATTGCTAATTATTACTGCACCATCATGTAACGGTGTTTTAGGCACAAATATATTAACTAATAATTGAGGTGAAACTTCAGCATTCATAGGTACACCTGTCGAAATTATATCTTGAATATTTATATCTCTTTCTAGAACCATTAACGCACCTGTTTTTGTTTTAGAAAGTTCTGTTGCAGCTATAACAACTTTATAAACATCTTCTTTTGTTTTAGTAGCTAAATCACTCTCCAATCCAAAAAATTTTGTTAGTTTGTTAGTTCCAAGTTGTTCAAGTCCTCTTCTTAATTCAGGTTGGAAAATTACAATTATTGCAATTACCCCCCAATTCATAATTCCAGTCAATATTGAATTTAATATATTTAAATTTAATAATCTACTAAGCCAAGTTGCAACTATCAAAAAAGCTATACCTTTTATTAATTGCCAAGCCCTAGACCCTTTAACTATTTTTACAAATGCATATACTAAAAATAATACTATTAATATATCTAATATTGATGTAAATAAATTAAATGGATTATCTTTTAAATTTTGAAATCCTCTTAAAATATTTTCGTTGTAAATATTTATCCAATTATTACTTATACTTTTTTCCATATTACACCTTCTTATATTACAAAGTATTTTATCATATTATTTTGCTATTATCAGTCAGCTTTTATATAATAGGAAAGTATCACTTTCCTATTATATAAAATAGTAATGTACCACATATTGATAAAATCATCATAAATGCTAATATTCCAGCCATTATTTTTACAAATATTTGTCCTTTATCATAACGTTTTTGTTCTTTACTTTTTATTTTCTTTTCTTTTTTATTTTTCATCTTGAATTCCTCCATTTTTACTGCTCATATTATATCATTACTTTTATGATAATTTCAATAAAATTGTTGATTTTGTTTCAACTTTATTTTCATTAATTTTTATTATACTTTCTAAATCATTTTTAGCATTTTTTAGTTTATTTTCATCATTAGCATATATTTTAGCCAAAACATCTCCTTTTTTAACTTCTTCAGAAACTTTTTTGCATAATATTATACCAACCGAATAATCAATATTATCTTCTTTTTTGATTCTTCCAGCGCCCAAACTACAAGCCACTTTTCCTATTTCTTCTGCATTAATTTCTTGAACATATCCATCTTCATCTGCTATTACATTTTCAACATATTTTGCCTTTTCAAATTTTTCTGTATCTTCCAAATAAGAAATATCTCCACCTTGATTTTTAACCATTTGAGCAAATTTATCAAAAGCTTTACCATTATGTATATTTTCTAGCATTTTATTTTTATTATCTTCTAAATCATCACCAAGTCCAGCAAGTTTAATCATATACGCACCAAGTTCTAAAACTACATCTTTTAAATCTTGTGGCATATCACCTTTTAAAAATTTAATAGCTTCTATAACTTCAAGATTATTTCCAACTGCAAAACCAACAGGTTCATCCATATCAGTCAAAATACAAACCGTTTCTCTATTTGCAAGTTTTCCAATTTTAATCATTTCTTTAGCAAGTTTTTCTGCATCTTCCATTGTCTTCATAAATGCACCTTTACCAACAGTAACATCTATAACAATTTTTTCAGCACCACTTGCAATCTTTTTACTCATAATACTTGAAGCAATTAATGGAATACTTTCAACACAAGAAATAGTATCTCTTAGAGCATACAATTTTTTATCAGCAGGAGCCAAATTCATAGTCTGTGAAATCATACTTATACCAACGTTTTCCACATTTTTAACAAAACTGTTGATATCTACTTCTGTTTGATACCCAGGAATTGATTGCATTTTATCAACTGTACCACCTGTAAACCCTAAACCTCTTCCAGACATCTTAGCAACAGGAACTCCAACAGAAGCAACTAATGGTAATAAACAAATAGAAACTTTATCTCCAACTCCACCAGTTGAATGCTTATCTACTATTATTTTTCCTAATTTAGATAGGTTAAGAATTTCACCAGAATTAGCCATTGCAAGTGTTAAATTTGTAATTTCTTGTTCTGTCATTCCATTTAAATAAATTGCCATAACTAAAGCTGCAGCTTGATAATCTGCAACCGTTCCGTCAACATATCCTTTTACAAAATATTCAATTTCTTCTTTTGAAAGTTCTTTTTTATCTCTCTTATTTGCTATAACTTCTAAAATATTCATATTTATACCTCTATTTTTTTAATATTTGATTTTGAATAGTAGAAATATTAAAAAATTAATGTAATACCGAATGTGATTGGAAAAATCTTAGAAATTCTTAATACAATTTATGGAAAGAGTTCATTTTTAATGGAAGGGTGCCATAAATTGTATGTAGAATTTCTTAGTTTTTGTATTGAACCGAGGTATGAAATAAATTTTTTAATATTTCTACAATTCCAAAAATATAATTTAAAAAAATTTATACAAAATTTTTCGTAAAACTTCTTCTATGTATAGGACACAATCCATATTCCTTAATTGCAACAATATGTTTAGCTGTTCCATAACCTTTATGTTGCATAAAACCATATTGAGGATAAACACTATCCCACTCTCTCATAATTCTATCCCTTGTAACTTTTGCAAGAATTGAAGCAGCTGCAATTGAATAACATTTTGCATCACCTTTAATTATTGATTCATAAGGCACGCCATCAGTATTAATATGTTCTAATGCATCTATTGCAATTAAATCTGGTCTTACATCTAAACCTTTTACAACGCTTGTTACCCCTTGCTTTGTTGCATTTAATATATTTATTTCATCAATTACATCTTGTCCAATAATTGCAACTGAATAACTTATTGCTTCTTCTATAATTTTATCATAAAGTAATTCTCTTTTCTTTTCAGAAACTTTTTTAGAATCATTTACTCCTTCTATCATTGAATCTTTTGGCATTATAACACCTGCAACAACAACAGGCCCAGCAAGTGGGCCTCTTCCTGCTTCATCAATACCACATATATTTTCAAAGCCTTTTTCATGTAATTCATTTTCTATTACTTTTAAATTTTTTAATCTTTCTAGTTCTTTTTCTTTCATTTTTTCTTCCTTATATATCTAAATTTTGTAATTCTTCTAATGAGTAATAATAATTTTTATCATTTTCAAACCCTTTTGTATTATATACATCTACTTCAACTTTTTTTACATCATATTTTATAACATACCATCCTGCATTATCGTTTGATTTTATTTTTGAAATTCCCATTTCATTTAATTGTTGTTCAGATAATTTATAATAGTAGATACAATTTGAGTCATCACTTGAAACTGTTTCTTGTCCAATTTTATAACTACCTGTTATTTCTTCTCCTTTTAATTCTCCTTTAGCAGTAGATATTTTTGCTTCTTTATCAGTAGCTGACTCAAAGTTTGGTCCTAATTTGAAGTTGGCATTTTCTACATATTCTTTCCCTTTTGCTTTTATTAATAACATATTTGTTATCATATTTTCTAATTCTGAAGATTTTATTACCTTGTTTCCTGTTCCAATTGATATTGATGCAATTATTAGTAAAACAACAATTGTTATAACTAAAACTGCTAATGTGATTCCTTTGTTACTTCTCATTTTATTTCCTCCGTTAATTTTTTCTAATTATATCAATTAGGCAAACTTATTTCAAGTATTAATTAACAATTGCAAAATCTATTTGTCTTAATAATTTATTTGCATTAATTACCTTAATTTTTACTTTATCGCCAATTTTATAAGTAGTGTTTGTTTTCTCTCCTATAAGTCTTTTTCTTTCCTCATCATAGATAAAATATTCATCTCCTAAATCATCAAATCTGATTAACCCTTCGACCGTATTTTCAAGTTCTACAAATATTCCAAATTGTGTAACTGATGATACAATTCCATCATAAATTTCACCAATTTTATCTTGCATATATTCAGCCTTTTTCAAGTCTTCACTATCTCTTTCTACCTTAGTTGCAACCTTTTCTCTTTCTGATGACATTGCAGCTCTTTGTGTTGCTTTTTCTTGATATTCTTCTATCCATTTATCTTCAACAACATAATTTTCTTCTAAATATTTTGATATAATTCTGTGTATAAATAAATCTGGATATCTTCTTATTGGCGAAGTAAAGTGGCAATAATATTTGCTTGCAATTCCAAAATGTCCTTTATTTTCTGATTCATATCTTGCAACTTTAAGTGTTCTTAATATTAGTGTTGATATTACTTTTTCTTCTTCTTTTCCTTTTATATCTTCTAAAATTTTTGAAACTTCTGTTGGATAAATTTTATCATTTACAACTTTAATTTTTAATCCAAAATTGAATAAGAATTTATTTAAATCTTTTATTTTATCAATATCTGGATCCTCATGAACTCTATAAATAAATGGTGCTTCTAACCAATAAAATTTTTCTGCAATTGCTTCGTTTGCACTTAGCATAAATTGCTCAATTATTTCGTTACTAAAACTCGTTTCATATTTACCAACATTTATTGCTCTTCCTTCTTCATCTAAGTCAATTTTACTTTCTGGTATATCCAAATTTAAATATCCTTGTTCTAATCTCCTATTTTTAAGAATTGTAGCAAGTTCGCCCATAAGTTCAAAATCATTTATATATTTTTCATATCTTTTTAAAACTTTTTCATCTGATTTATCTAATATTTTTTGTACATCATGGTAATTCATTCTTTCTGTTACATTTATAATTCCCTTATAAACTTCAGCAGAAACAGTTTTACCATTAGAATTGATTTCCATTGAACATGAAAGTGTAAATCTATCTTCTCCAGCATTTAAACTACAAATTCCATTTGATAATTCCTTTGGCAACATTGGTATTACACGAGACAACATATAAATACTTGTCCCTCTTATTTGAGCTTCTTTATCTAATAAACTACCTTCTCTTACATAATAGCTAACATCAGCAATATGAACATCCAATCTGTAATTACCGTTTTCTAGTTTGATAACTCTAACAGCATCATCTAAGTCTTTTGCATCTTCTCCATCAATTGTAAAAATAGTATGATTTCTACAATCAACTCTGTTTGGTATATCTTTTGGATCAATTTTATCTCCATATTTTTTTGCTTCTTCAACAACATTTTCTGGAAATTCTGCAGGCAGATTATACTCTTTTATTAATGAAAGCATATCTACTCCTGCTTGGTCTGGATTACCTAAAATTTCAATAATTTTTCCTTCTGCATTTTTTCCATTTTCAGGATATTTAGTTATTTGAACAACAACTTTTTGTCCATTTTTTGCTTTTGCAAAATGACTTTTTGAAATAAAAATATCTGTTCCTAAACTTTGGTCATCTGGAACAACAAACCCAAAGTTTTTGCTATTTTGAAATACACCAACTACTGTTTCTTTCTCATGTTTTAATATTTTTTTCACAATTCCTTCTGCACTTTTTTCCTTGCTTTTTTCATCTATTATTTCAATTAAAACTATATCGCCATTTAAAGCTCTTAAAGAATTTTCTTTTGATATAAAAATCTCATCTTCTTGTCCTTCAATTTTTACAAAGCCAAATCCTTTTTTATTTTTTCTGTATATTCCTTCTTTATATTTTTCATCCATTGGTTTGTACTTATTTTTTCTGTTTTTTACAATTTTATATTCGTCTTCTAATTTTTTTAGAATTTGTACAAATTGATTGTATTCTTTCTTTGGTACACCCAATATTATGGCCATTTCTTTGGCTTTCATTGGTACATAATTTTCGTCTTTAATAAATTCTAAAATTATTTCTTCTTTATTCATTTTCATTTCCTTTCAGTTTTAAAAAAAGGCAAGTTTTTTAAACCCGCCTTTTATTTATGCTAAATATAATATTCCCAATACTATTGTTAAAATACCAAATATTATTGATGAAATTATCATTAATCTTTTTTGTTTTCCTTCTTTTGTTCTACCTTTATTTTTTTCGTAGAAGTTGTTTGTTGAAGATCCTGTTATTGTTTGTGATAATCCTGCATCATCTTTTGATTGTATTAACGCTAATACTATTACTACTACTGCTATGATAAAATATATCACTGTTAATATTGTTCTTATTATTTCCATTTATATTTCCTCCCTGCGGTTTGCTTTTACTACTTGAATATTTTACCATATTCAATTTTTATTTGCAATAGTTTTTGCCAATTTTTTAAAACACCACACAAATCACCAAAAACACCACACATCTAACAACAACGCCACTTAAAAGACTAAAATTTGTACACTTAATCCCAGCATCATTAAGAAAATCATAAGCACCAACAATCTCATCAATCTCCTCCTCAGAAGAAATATGTATATCCTGCATATACTCCTTAGCAAGAAATCTAGCCTTAGTCATTGCATCATCTTCAAGATAAGTTCTAACCGAATAAAGCACAAAACCTAAAATCAACAATATTGTAAAAAACAGTACTTTAGAAGGTAGCACTTTAAAAACAGCCAAAACACATATAGTAAAAAAGAAAATTAAATAAATATTAGAAAATATAAAATTAAACCACAACATCTTCTTACTTTGTATTGAATGTAAACATTCATGTGCAATAGTTTGAATTCTTGTAAAACTGTCATTCAAATTAGCAATAAATATTTTATTACTTATTACAAGATACAAAGTAGAATTAGAATTTGTATCCTCTTCAATCTTTACATTTTCGTTATTTAATTTTCTTAAATACCATTTACAAATTTCTTTATTCTCTGGATATTTTTTTGTTAATTCATCTAGTTTTTCATTTTTACTTATTTCTTTTAATTTTTTAATATTAACATCAAAAATATATCTTAATGTTAAATAAAACAATCCCAAAATTACTAATAAAATTATGAATTCTATTTTCATTATTTTATAACATCCATAACTGCATCACCAATTATCTTATTGACATCTGCTAATATTGTATTAAATTTTAATTCTGTATCAAAAAATCTAACCGCATCAGCATCATCATATAATTCGACATATAATTGTTGAACCTTTTTTGTTTTTTCTTCGTCATTTTTTCCAGTTTGCATTACCGCTACTTGAGCTTCATATCTTGCCATTTCAAATTCATCTATTTTTTTCTTTAAGTCTGGCTTTAATTTTAATGTTTCTTTTGCCATTTTATAATTTACATATTCTTCTGACTGTCTTAATTCTTGAGCAAGTTTATTTGCTGTATCATATATGTTCATCTTAAATTCCTCCCGTATATTTTACACATTACTATTTACAGTATTTGAGCTTTCAACTTCTTCTGTTCCTTCAATTACTACTTTAGCATCTTTTGGACAAACATTTACCCATGTATTTCCATCATTTACTTTTATCTCATTACCATTTAAATCTTGATATTTTGTTTGAGCATTTCTTGATTCTTTAATGCATTTTATTTTAATTGCTCTACCATTTGTAATATAGTAACCATCAAGTGTTCCAATATTTCTAATATCTTGTCTACCCTTGTTTTCTGTATCTTCCATTGTATAATTATCACAGAACATTACAATTATGTTTTTTGTTGTAACACTGTTTCCAGTACCCCAATCTGTTTGAGCTTTGTTTCTTGCAAATCTTTTATAAACTTTATTTTGAGCATCATATTCATATTTTACTTTTTGTAATGCAGAATGTGGTATTGTAACAGTTGTAGCACTTTGTCCATCTTTTAAGTTTACTTCATCAGTTGTGTATTTTAATACACTTTTCTTTGTTGATGTTGTTTTATAACCTTTTGCATTAGCAACTTTTAATAATGCTTCTGTACTTGTAACGGCATTATGTGGCGCTTGTTTATCTTTAACTCTCCAAAATGTTTTTTCACTTTCTGTAATACCATTAATATTATTTATACTAAATCTTGAAATATCACTTTGTGCTCTTGGGCTCCATCCAAAGTGTGCATATATTGCATCATTTTCCATTACATAGTCTAAGAAATAATGTCTTGAGCTTCTTACTGGTCCAATTTTATCAACATTTACACCTTTAAATAACGCCATTAAACGTGTTTCTCCACCTTCAACTATTATCTCGTAAACCATATATGCTTTATTTAAACCTGCTTGTGGCCATGCCAAATTATGATTGTCTATCATAACTGCAATTGGTCTGTCATTACCATTAAAAATTTTAACTTTTTTCTCTTGAACTCCAGCCGTTAAAATTTCTTCATTTTGATTTTCAGATACTTCAACTGCATCATTTTTATTGTTTTTATCTTTAAAAACTTTATAAGCAATTATTCCACCACAAACTAATATTAAAATAATTAATACTAATACTAAAATTTTTGTTCCTTTGTTTCTCATATTTTTTACCTTTCTTATCTAGTAATTTTTAAAGCTTCTAGAATTTTATCTTCTTTAGGTCTCATTATTTTTTTGTCTTCTTCTTCAATATGATCATATCCCATCAAATGATAGAAACCATGTACCAACATATAACTTAATTCACGTTCAAAACTATGTCCATATTCTTCTGCTTGTTCTTTAACCTTTTCGATAGAAATAATTATATCTCCTAAAACATCTTCATGCATAAAATCTTTATTTTTAATCATTTCATCTAGTTCTTCTTTTTCAAACATTGGGAAAGATAAAACATCAGTTGCTCTGTCTATATTTCTATATTCTTTATTAATTTTTCTAATTTCTTCTGGTATTGTAAATGTAACTGTTATTATTAATTTTGAATCTGATAATCCTTCTTCTTCAAAACACTTGTCCAATACCTTTTTTACTGTTTTTTCGTATTCATTATTTTCTTCTAAATTTAAATATGTAATTTCATACATTATGCACTCACCCTGTTTTCTATATTTAATATTCCTATATATTTTCCATTTGATGTACAACTATTTTTAATCTCTCTTATTGCACCATAATCAACTAATTTTCTCTTGTAATATGTTATTAATTTTGTATAATCAACTTTAGAATTTCTAACTTTTTTCATATCATTTTTAATGAATAAAATTTCTTTTTGTTTTACATATTCAGAAAAATCAACATCTTTTAATTTTGAAATTTCTTTATACTTGTCCCAGAATTTTTTATATCTGTCTCTTTCTTTCAAATCAGCCCAATAGACTTTAGTTGAAAGTAATTTTACATTATAATCTTCTATTAAATTGATTAGCATATTATAAGCTTTTTCTCTTTTTGCAGCCATTTTTGTGTCTTGTACTAATGTTTTAGCATCTTTTAATAATTTTTCATAACATTGTTCTGCAACAATTAAAGGAATACTGTGTGTAAATAATTTTCTACTTAGTCCTAATAAGATCATATTTTTTTCTATTGTATCTCTTGTATCAAGTTTTCCAACAGTGTAGGCTTCAAATTTTTCATAATCATTTATTATATCTTTAAATTCTGATTCTTCACTAATTTTCATTTTTAATGTTAAAACATTTTGTATATATTCTTCTAGTGTATAGAATATTTTTACATATATCCATTCTTTTGTTGAATCATATATATTAGTTGTATCTGCAAGTTTAATTGAATAATTTTTTAGTATTAATTTATATAATGAATCCATTTTATTTATAAAGAATTTGTTATATTTTTCTTTAACTTTGTCTTTTGCAGATACATCTACACTCTCTTTATCTAATTCTATTAAATATTTTTGTTTTCTATATTTATAATCCATATATTCTTTTTCTTTTAAACTAGTAACTTCATAATATCTAGCTAATGCATCTTTCTCAAATTCTGATGCAGTATTATTTTTAACTTTTTTATAAATTGAGTCCATTACATATTTATCAAGTGATTCTAAATAAACAGTATAAGCCTCATCATATTTCTTTTCTAATTCATCAGTATCATAATTTTCTGTTTCTTTTGCATAATTTTCATACGCTTTTAATAGAGAATTTCTTTTCATTGAAATTAGCATACCGTTAATACCAATTCTTGTTGGTATTAACATTTTTGTTAGAGTTTTTGTTATTTTGTTAAAAAAAGTTGTGTTTGTTCCAGTTATTCTTAAACTTCTTTCTTCCATCTTTCATTCCTCCACTCATCATAAGTTAAAACACTATCTTTTCTTCTACCCCTACGTTTTCGAGTACTTCATAAGTTACACATACTTCAATTCCATCTTCTTTTTCATAAGAATTTATTATTTTATTTACAATTGTATCTTTATTTTCTATTTCAGAATCTAATTCGTTTTGTAACTCTTGCACCCCTAAGTTGATAGCTTCGTCTTTAGTGTAGTTCTTCTGTTCATTTTCTATTTCTTTATAAGTCGTTTTTACTATTGAAATTGGCAAGTAAAAATCTGAAAAAATCTTGAATTTACTTTCCGCTTCTATTGTATCATAAATTTGAAATTTTGAAACCCTTTTTGAAAAATTTATTTCAAATTTATTAGTTTTTATTTTATATTTGTTTTCAATGTTCCCTGTCTCTCTTTTTTCCGTAGTGTTATAAAGAATTTTTTTAGTCTTAGTATGCCATATTTTTGCCTGAACATCTCCTTTTGCATGAACATATCTTATTCCTGTAAATTTTCCTTCCATCCATCCATTAATCAAAGCTGTTCCAACATTAATTGTATCACCAACTTTAACAGCCAAAGTTCCGTTTTGTGCATTTATTTTTGTAACCACCCCTTGCTTATCTGATACAATATTACAAAAATCATTTTCATCTATTATTTCTGGTTTAGCAGTGGCTTTTGCAATTTTAACAATTGCATTTGTTCCCTTTATTTCAATCCCCATCCACGCAATATCATTTCTTTTTAGTCGTACCTTGTTAATAACTTCTTTGGTATTTAACTTTGATTTTAACTTTCCAATACTCAAACCACTATCAACAATATCTTGATATAAACCATCTTCATTTTCCCCAACAATTTCAATATTCCATAAAAAATTTGATAAAACAGCCAAAGCAATTATAATAACTAATAAAAACACAAAAAACAATCTTCTCTTCTTATATTTATTAAACAAAAATGGCATTCCTTTTTTTCTTTTTATCTTAGCCTTGCATTTTACCTTTTTTGATATTTTTAAAACCTCTTTAAAGTCGTGTAACGATACATTTAAATCGAGTCTTACTGCTCCATTTCTTTTTAAATTCCATATTGTTATTTTATTATTTCTACATATATTAATAAGTCTTTCTATATAATAACCCTCTACAGAAATTCTAACATATCCAATTATATAACTTAAAAAGATCTTAATTAACATACTTTTGCCTCTCAATCAATTATTTATTTTCTAAAATATATACTTTTTAATCAAAATTTCTTTCAATTTCAATACTCTCTACTTTTCCATTAACTTTAATATCATCATTTGTCATATTTTCAAGCTTTAATTCAAATCCATTTATATTCACAATTCCAAGTGATGTATTTACTCTTACAAAATATTCTTCATATTCCAAAATGCCTTTAAAATTTTCTATAATCATTTCGTTAAATCCAGTAATTGTTATCTTAGGTATATCTGTATAAATTTCCTGTGGCATTTCCAGTAACCTATCTAACTTAGAAAATTTCTTTTTCTTTTTCATACGCTCACCTCTTATTTTTCAAATTCATCTATAGATTTAATTTCATATCCCATATTTTTTATTTCTTTAATAACATCACCCAAAATTGATGCATTTGTTTTTGAAGTTCCGTGTAATAGCATTACTTCTCCATTGTGAAGATTATCTAATATTTTTTTCTTTGCCTTCTCTTCATCTGGCTGTTTCTTTTCGTCCCAATCTTCATAAGCAAATGACCACATTACAGTTTTATATCCTAATGAATTTGTTACACTTATGCTCTTTTCGCTATATTCTCCTTTTGGTGGACGAATATATTTCATTTCATAATTGAATTTTTCAAACATTGCTTTATGAAGTTCCATAACTTCTGAATTTATTTGTTCTTCTGTTAAACTGGGCATACTCTTATGGTTTACAGTGTGATTTCCTATAATATTTCCTTCATCAATCATCTGCTTTACCAATTCAGGTTGTGTATTTACATAGTGAGCTGTTATAAAAAAAGTAGCTGTTACATTATTATCCTTTAATGCCTTTAAAATTTGAGGTGTATACCCTGCCTCATATCCGCTATCAAAAGTTAAATAAACAATCTTTTTCTCAGAATTTCCTATTGCAATTCCATTATTATTTTCAATTATTTCCTTATTAACTTTTCCCAAATTTGGTTGTTCGTGATTATTTGCTCTTTGTATTCCCCACTCAATTTTCTTAGTGCTAACTGTAGTTGAAGACGTTTTTGTTATTTTTTCTTCATTATTAATATTGTTAGAAACAATAGCAACACCACAAATTAGCACTGCAACTATACAAGTTATTAACATCTTTCTAATTTTCAAATTCATCCTTCCTTTCCCTTTTATTAATCTTATGACTTTAAAACAAAAAAATAACTAAAGATTAATTATTTACATCTTATAAGAACTTGTAATATTACATTAAAACATTATTGGTACCAATTGTTTTACCAATTGGATAATTTTGTAATTTTTCTATTGACAACCTAAATTTTTTAGATTATATTGTTATTGTTTCTGGAAAATAAAGGAAATTTTTATAAAATTGTCGATAGTACTTTTAATTAAGACAAAGGAGGATTATTTATGCTCAACTTCGTAATTTGCGATGACAACGAAAACATTTTAAACAAATTTTCAAAAATACTTGAATCAATTTTTATTAAATATAATTATGATGCACAAATCGGTTTAATGACAAGCAACACAGATGAATTACTAGATTATATAGATGATAATAAAACAGATGTCTTAATATTAGATATAAATTTAAAATCAGATAAATCAGGTTTAGAAATTGCATCTTTAGTTAGAGAGAAAAACAAAGACACTTATTTTATTTTCACAACAGCACATTTAGAATATGCTATGATGGCTTATAAATTCAAAACCTTTGATTATCTTGCAAAACCAATTACTGTAGAAAGATTAGAAGAAACAATTAATAGATTATTTGAGGATGTAAATGGTTTGCCTAAGAAATATATCAAAATTGATAATAAAAAGACATTAATAGATGCTAATGATATTTTATTTATAAAACGTGATGGAATGAAATTAATATTCCATACTAAAAATAGAGATTACGAAACATATAGTTCGTTTAATAAAATTCAATCTTGTTTACCTACCAACTTTTTCAGAGCACATAAATCTTTTGTTGTTAATGTAAATAACATTGTTAATCTGGATTCAGTTTCTAATTTGATTTATTTTGGAGATAATTCAACTTGTGAAATTGGCCCTAAATATAAAAAAGATTTAATTATGGAGGTGAACAAACATGAACATATTAAATAATATCTGGAACGCTATAAGCACACCAAATGAATCCTTAATGGTAGCAGCAAATATAATTTTATTATTTTTTGAATTAGCAATAACATACAGTCTTATTTCAAGTGTATTTAATATTAAATTTACCTTAAAACAAAAACACATATATTTAATTGCAACTTGGGTTATTAATGCATTTTTAACATATTTTGTACCATTTCCATTTAATATAATTATAAACTATATATCAGCATTTATAATACTATTTTTTGTTATGAAATTAGGACTTGTAAAATCATTAATTGCAACAATATTTCCAAGTATCATTTTTAGTTTAATATCATATTTACTTGTAAATCCATACTTGAAAATATTGGATATAACATTTGAGCAAGCAAGTACAACAGTATTATATAGAGTACCTTACTCTCTTTCTGTTTATTTAATAATTTTATTTATAATATTACTTATTAGATATAAAAACATAACAGTAAAAGTATTAGATGATTTTGATAAAAAAAATAAATTTATCATAACTTTAAACTTTATTTTTGGAATTTTATACATACTTTTTCAAGGTGTAATTTTAGTAAATTATCTAGACTCTTTACCAATTCAATATTCACTATTAAATGTAGTTTGCTCAATAATTTATTTTGCCTTGAGTTTCTTTACACTAAACAAAATAACATCATTAATAACAACAGAAAAGAAATTAGCAAGTGCAGAAGAATATAATCAAACACTAAGAATTTTACATGATAATGTTAGAGGCTTTAAACATGATTTTAATAATATTGTTACAACAATTGGTGGATATGTAAATACTGATGACCTTGATGGATTAAGAAAATATTATAAACAACTAGAAGAAGACTGCGAAAAAGTAAATAATATGTATCTTTTAAATCCAGATATAATAAATAATCCTGGAGTTTATAATTTATTAACAACTAAATATAGTGACGCTCTAAATAAACATATAAAAGTAAATTTAACATTTTTATTAGATTTAAAAGACTTACATACAAATATTTATGAATTTGCAAGAATACTAGGAATTTTATTAGACAATGCAATTGAAGCAGCATCAGAATGTGAAGAAAAAGCGATAAACATTGTTTTTAGAGATGATCAAAAAAATAATAGAAATATAATTTTAGTTGAAAATACTTATAAAAACAAAGATGTTAATATAGACAATATATTTGGAAAAGGTGTAAGTGGAAAAGAAAATCATACTGGACTTGGATTATGGGAAATTAGAGAAATATTAAAGAAAAGTAATAATCTAAATTTATATACATCTAAAACAGAAAAATATTTTTCACAACAATTAGAAATATATTATCAATAGAAAAAAAAGAACAGCTAACTGTTCTTTTTCTTTGGATTGCTTTAAATAACATTAAAGTATATTGTGTGATTAAATACAAGCATTGTCGAATTGCATGTATTTAAATTTAAAAACTATAAATTAATCTTTTTTTACTAAACTAGCTGGCATTTTTGGTTGATGTAAAATTGTCCACATTACACAAGCTGTATTAGTATTTTTTGCATATTTTTCTGCAACTTTTGCTAATAATTTTAACATAAAGTTTTCCTCCTTTGTTTTTATCTATAATACAAAAATACGCCGGCATGTATTTTTGGTATTAACTAATTAATCTAAATATTTTCATAAACTTCATATCCATATTTATTATTTGTCAATTTATAAGCAAGTCTTGTAATCATACAAGTTTGAATAAAATATCCAAACAAAATTATATTTGAAATAATGTTTTGTTTTAAAATTATAGCAATTACAAGTCCAACTATAAAAAATATATAAGATAAAATTTTCTTTTGCTTTCTTATTTTTTTACTTATTATAGGAACGTTTTCTGTATCAGCAGGAGCATAAAGTTTAATCATTATAACTCCAAAAACTCCAATTAAAATTGTTAATATGTATCTTACTATATTATCTAAAACAACATACTTAGACAAGAATGCCACTCCACAATAAAATGTAGTTGTTGTTACAATACAACCTATGTGTGTTTTTAGATGGAAGCCACCAGAAGCACCTCTATATGGAAGTAATACTAAAAATGTAATCATACTTAATTTAAAAACTCCTAGTAAATACGCAATACCAAACATTATAAATATTTTGGGTATTTCACCTAAAAGAATTTGGAGTCCATAATTTATAACCTCTGCCCTTTCATCATCAACTTCAGGCATTTCTTTTCTAATTTTATTGGTTAGAAATTGAGTAATTTTATCTATCATTTTCTTCCCTCGTTTCTTCTTTTGTTAAACATATTTTAACATTAAAATTTAAAATATGACTTTTTGTTTATAAGTTGTAACTTTTAATTTATAAAATTTACATTTTTCAATTTCATAAAAAATTTTTAAAGTTTTATAAAATGTAAAAAAAATTACTAGACTCTCACCTAGTAACTTCATAATTCTAAATTTTATCTATATCAATATCCTTTAAAATGCACCATGTACCAACACTTTCTGGTAAATCCTTAAATCTAATTTCTTCCTTTGTAATTGGATGTTTTATAGTCAATTCATACGCCCATAAAGCAATTTGTTTTCCTTGCCCCCTTGTTCCATATTTCTGATCACCAAAAATACTATGTCCAAAATGAGAAAGTTGAACCCTAATTTGATGATGACGCCCAGTATGCAAATTAACCTTAACTAAACTTAAATTTTTAACTTCATTATACGTAATAACCTCATAATCCAATTTAGCAAGTTTAGCATTTTTTTTATCTTTATTAACAACTTTACTCATATTATTACGTTCATCTTTATATAAATAGTTTTCAAGAGCTCCTTTTGGATTATCGATTTTACCATCAACAACAGCAAGATACCTCTTCTTAAAAACTTTCTCTCTAACCTGTTCGCTAAGTCTACCAGCAGCCTTAGAAGTTTTAGCAAAAATCATAATACCACCAACAGGCCTATCAAGCCTATGAACCAAACCTAAATAAACATTTCCAGGCTTGTTGTACTTTTCTTTAATATAATGCTTAACAATTGTAAGCATATCCACATCACCAGTTTTATCAGACTGTGATGGAATATTCGGTGTCTTCTCAACCACAATTATATGATTATCTTCAAATATTACTTTTAAATTTTGCATCTTTTCCTCCAAACAGGGATTAAGGGACGTTCCTTAAATTCCCTTTTTGCAGGGATTAGGGGACAGTCCTTTACATTAATACATTCAAGGAGTGTCCCTCGTTCCCTTCTAGCAGGGATTTTAAGGAACGTCCCTCAATCCCTATTTATTTTTCCCATCTACCATAAATACCACATGGCAATACTAACTTAGATTCTTCCATTGGTATTCCTATTTCACCAGATTCTAGTTTTCCTTTGTATTTCTTTCCTACTGTTAAACTTAAAATATCTTCCAATACTTTGCTTGATATTCCTGTTGTATAAGAATTTATTAAGAAAAATAATGGATTGTCTGATAATACATTTGTACATAATTCTACTAAATCATATATGTTGTTTTCGAATTGCCATACTTCTCCTTTTGCTCCTCTACCATATGATGGTGGATCCATTATTATTGCATCATATTTGTTTCCTCTTCTTATTTCTCTGTTTACAAATTTTACAACATCATCAACTATAAATCTTACTGTTCTGTCTTTTAATCCTGAGCTTTCTATGTTTTCTTTTGCCCATGTTGTCATTCCTTTTGAACTATCTACATGACATACTGATGCTCCTGCTGATGCACATGCTACTGTTGCTCCTCCTGTATATGCAAATAGATTTAATACTTTTATTTCTCTTTTTTCTGATTTTATTTTGTTTATCATCCAGTCCCAGTTAACTGCTTGTTCTGGAAATAATCCTGTATGTTTAAATCCCATTGGTTTGATGTTGAATGTTAAATTCTTGTATTTTATTTGCCATTGTTTTGGCATTTTTTTATTGAATTCCCATGAGCCTCCACCAGAACTACTTCTATGATATGTTGCGTTTATATCTTTCCATTTTTTGGGAAAGCTTTTGTCTTTCCATATTATTTGAGGGTCTGGTCTTGATAAAACAACATCTCCCCATCTTTCTAATTTTTGACCATCTGCCATATCTAATATTTTATAATCTTTCCATTCATTTGCTA
>CAZHCX010000012.1:0-20700 GCA_964531445.1 uncultured Clostridium sp.
AGAAGATTTATTGCTGATAGTATTGATTTCTCAGAAGATAATATAGAATCAATTGGAATTAAAAAAAGATTTCAAAATATTATATTAGATGATTGCGTTAATGAAATATCAGAGTATGTAAAAAACTTATAAAAAAGTGAGATTTATTAAGATAAAGTGAGAAAAAGTTATAAAATCGAGAAAAACATATTGTATTTTTGATTAATAATCACTTTAAAACCAAAAATTCAAATTGGAATAAATTCTTAAAAATGTTATAATATTTAATGATGGTGCATTATTCTAGTCATACTTAAATTTACGAGGGTGGGGCTAAAAATCCACTAAAGGGCACATCGTTGAAGTTTCTTGTTTGTGCGCGAAATGCCAGTTTTGTGTGTATCCAGGGAGTAAAGAGGTTAGGGTAATATATAATGGCATATATGTGATTCCCTAGTTTCGCGGAGGCTTAAATAGATTTAAGTTAAACCTATGTTGAGTGCCAAGACACAAAATACATAGTGTAGCCTGTCTCGAGTGAGTGTATTGGGATTAGTCGTATGAAGCATTTAATATTTTGGCCAAATATTTTTTGTTTTGATTTATGAAATTACATTTGCAAAAAAGACTAGTAAGTTTGTAAAAGTATGTTAAGGAAAACTTCTAGAATGTTTGCTTTATCAAAAGCTTGAAAATCTAGGGATTAAGGTACGGATTTGAGTGGCGATCTGGTGACTAAATTTATCTTTTAGTTTTTTCCCTTAATTGGAAACAGTTTAACAGTAATGTTAAGCGGGAAAAAGAGAAATTCAACCAGACCTAAACCGTAAAATTTACTTAGGTTTTTACCATCTAAAAAAATAATTAGAAATTAGTGGCAAGCTTCGTGCTTGTCTTAATTTTTCAAAAAATATATTTAAAATTTTATAAATATTTGATATTTGTTAATATTTATATTTAGGAGAAGGGAATTTAATTAATGAAAAAAAATCAAGAAAATAAAAAAGATCACTCGAATATGAAGTGGGTGTTCCAATCTTTTGCAATAACTTTTGTATTGTCTGTTGTTTTTGCTTACATTTCAACAAATGGTGTTTCTAATTTAAGCTTATTACCAGCAATTTTAATTTTAGTAGTTGTTATTGTAATTGGTATATTATTTGACTTAATTGGTGTTGCTGTAACTGTTGCAAATGAAGAAGAGTTTCACGCAAAAGCAACAAAAAAAATTAAAGGTTCTAAGAATTCTATTCAATTAATTAAAAATGCACCTAAGGTTGCAAATATTTGTGCTGATGTTATTGGTGATATTTGTGGTGTTTTGAGTGGTTCGATTAGTGCTTTAATTTCAATTAAGATTGCAAGTGAATTTCAAATGCCTTTTAATATTCAGTTTGTTTTAAGTGCGTTAGTTTCTGCTTTTACTGTTAGTGGTAAGGCACTGGGCAAAGATCTTGCAAATAAAAATTCAACTAAAATTGTTCATTCTGTTGGAATTGTGTTACATAAGTTTCAAGGGAATAAATAAAATTGTATATAGCTTATACATAAAAAGAGGCTGTTGCTTATTTAGATATTCAACGCCTCTTTTTTTACATTTTTATTCTTTAATATTTTGGCCTTTAAAATATTCCAAACTTCTTTCTGCAAGCTTCATATATCTCTCTTTTTTATCTCTTATTTTCTTTCCTTCTAATTCTGGCAAAATCCCAAAATTCGCATTCATTGGTTGGAATTTATCATTCTCAGTTGAAATATATTTTGCAAGAGCACCAATCATAGTAAATTTAGAAAATGTAACTTTTTCATTTTCATTCTTGAATTTAGAAATTGCATTAAGCGCTGCAACCATTCCAGATGAAATAGATTCAACATATCCTTCAACACCAGTTATTTGACCTGCAAAGAAGATATTATTATTAGATTTCAAATTATATGTTTCATCTAATAATTTTGTAGAATTTATAAATGTATTTCTGTGCATTACGCCATATTTTACAAAATCAGCATTTTCAAGTCCTGGAATCATACTAAACACTCTTTTTTGTTCACCAAATTTTAGATTTGTTTGGAAACCAACCATATTATAAATTGTACCTTCTGAATTATCCTGTCTTAGTTGAACAATAGCATATGGTCTTCTACCTGTTCTTAAATCATCAAAGCCAACTGGTTTTAAAGGGCCAAATCTTAATGTATCCAAGCCCCTTTTTGCCATAACCTCTATTGGCATACAACCCTCAAAAATCTCACGTTTTTCAAAATTATGCAAAGTTACAACTTCCGCTTCTACTAAGTTATTCCAAAAAGCTTCGTATTCATCTTGATTCATTGGCAAATTAATGTAACTCTCTTCCTGTTCATTTTGTCTAGCCATCCAATCCTCAATAGACTCATCTTTCTTCTTTTCTTGATCATATCTATTTCCATAAAAAGCAATATCAAAATTAATGCTATCTTTTGTAATTATAGGAGCAGCTGCATCATAAAAATACATTTTATCTTCCCCTGTAATTCTTCCAATCTCCTTTGCTAAAGCATCAGAAGTTAATGGCCCTGTTGCAATAATAACAATCCCATCATTTGCATTAATTTCCTCAATATTTTCCACACTTTCTACCTCTTTGTGGATAATTTCTATCAAAGGATTATTCTCAATCTCTTCAGTTACCCTTGCAGAAAACTTCTCCCTATCAACAGCTAATGCTTGTCCTGCTGGAACCTGAGTCTCATCAGCAATCTTTATCAAAAGAGAATCTAAATTTCTTAATTCTTCTTTCAATAAGCCACAAGCATTAGTTAAAAGATTTGATTTAAACGAGTTACTGCAAACTATTTCTGCTAAATCTTTGTTAGAATGCGCCTCAGAAAATTTGTTAGGCTTCATTTCGTATAGTTTAACTTTAATTCCTGCTTTTGCAATTTGGTAAGCAGCCTCGCTACCTGCAAGCCCTCCACCAATTATTGTAATATAATCTTTCATATCGTTTCCTTTCACAACCGGGATTAGGGGACGTTCCTTAAAATCCCGGTTTAAAGGGATTAAGGGACACTCCTCTCCTCTAATTGTTATTATATCTAAGTTTTATTGTTCAGCCAAGGAGTGTCCCCTGTTCCCTTCTAGAAGGGATTTTAAGGAACGTCCCCTAATCCCTGAACAAATTCATTATATCGTCTTTTGATAATTTATTTATAAATGTTGTTTGTGTATCAAGCATATTGTCCATTAATTCTGCTTTTCGTTGTTGTAGTTCGTATATTTTTTCTTCTATGGAGTCTTTTGTTATTAATTTATATACTTGTACATTGTTTTTTTGTCCTATTCTGTATGCTCTGTCTGTTGCTTGATTTTCTGCTGAGATGTTCCACCATGGGTCATAGTGGATTACCATGTCTGCTCCTATCAAGTTTAGTCCTGTTCCTCCTGCTTTTAGTGATATTAAAAATACTCCTATTTCTGGGTTTCTGTTGAATTCGTCTACTAATTCTATTCTTTCGTCTACTTTTGTGCTTCCTGTTAATTTGAAGTAGTTAATATCTCTTTGTTTTAGTTCTTTTTCTATTATTTCGAACATTGATGTATAGCTTGAGAATAGTAATATTTTATGTCCTGCCATTATTCCGTCTTCTATTATTTCTAAACATTGTTCTAATTTGCTACTTCCTGCTGTGTAGTCGTCTATAAATAATGATGGGTGGCAACATATTTGTCTTAATCTTGTTAGTGCTGCTAGTATTTTTATTTGACTTCTTTCATATCCGTTTATGTCTATTTCTTCTTGTAATTCTTGTTTTGCTTGTACTAAATATGATAAGTAAATATTTTTTTGTTCTTCTTCCATTTCGTTGTTTAATACTGTTATTGTTTTTTCTGGAAGTTCTGTTAGTACTTCTTTTTTTGTTCTTCTTAGTATAAATGGTTCTATTAGCATTTTTAGTTTTGCCATTACGTCTTTATCTTCTTCTTTTACAATTGCTACTTCGTATTCTGATTTGAATTCTCTGTATCCAAATAAATATCCTGGCATTATGAAGTCAAATATTGACCATAGTTCTGCTAGTGAGTTTTCTATTGGTGTTCCTGTTAATGCATATCTTGTGTCTGATTTTAATTGTTTTATTGCTTTTGCATTTTTTGTGTTATTATTTTTTAGATATTGAGCTTCATCTGCTATGATGTATCTAAATTGATAGTCTTTTTCTGTGTATACTTCTATGTCTCTTTTTAGTAAATCATAAGATGTGATTATCAAGTCGTATTTATCTACGTTTTCTATTATATTTTTTCTTTCGTTTGCTGTTCCTCTAACTACTTTTATTTTTAGACTTGGTGCAAATTTTTCTATTTCGTTTTTCCAGTTTAATGATAATGAACTTGGTGATATTACTATGCTTGCTCTTCTGTTATCATTTTTTTGCACATAATCTAATAAAATTGATATCATTTGGATTGTTTTTCCTAGTCCCATGTCATCTGCTAAGATTCCTCCAAATTTGTATCTATCAAGATTTTTAAGCCATTTGAACCCTAGTACTTGATATGGTCTTAGTATTTTTTCCATTTCTTTTGGAACTTGCTCTTCTTCGTCTAATAAGTCTTTGTCTAAATTTTCAACTATGTCTTTATATTCTGCGTTTTTAACAATGTGTGTTCCTTTAATTTCTTTTAGAAGTTGATCTAGATATAAACTTCTATTTACTGGCATTCTTATATTTCCAGTTTTTAATTCTTTAAAATCTGTGTTTGTTCCTGAAAGTAGTTTATCTATAAATTCTATCTCTTTATTGTCTTCTAAATCTATGAAATCACCATTTTTTAGCCTATGGTATTTTTTCTTTAATTTGTATTTTTTTATTATTTCTTCTAGTTCATCTAAGTCAACATTTAATTGTGATAAATCTACTGATAATAAATTGTTTTCTACTCTTACTCCTAATGAGCTCATTTTAGGTCTTATTACTTCTTTTGTTTTGAAGTTGTCTGTTGCTAACACTTCAAATTTTTGCATGTAATAGTTGATGTCGTTTGTTAAAAATTCGTATATTTTATCTTGGTCTAATAATATAAATCTTAAGTTTTTAACATCAAACATAAAACCAGTTTTTCTGAAAACATTCATTGCTTTTGTTTCTTCTATGATATTTCTTGGATATTTAAATTCTTTTTCTTCTTTCTCGTTTAGTGGATTGAATTCATTTTCTCCATAGCACAATCTTGCATCTGCTACTATATTTTCTTTTTCGTCAAAGTCTAGAAATACTTTTACTCCTAGTTTTTCTGGTTGATATTCTTTTATTTCTTCTTGTATGTCTGGACTTATTTTTATTGCATCTTTTACCCTAGGCAAAATTATTGAGAATAATTCTCCTAATTGATTTTTGCTTAGTGCTACTTGATTCATATAATTTTCTCTAAATAGTCTTATCAATCTTAGTGTTGTATTTTCAAATTCTTTATCACATTTATATAATTTTGTTTCTGTAAGTATGTATTTGCTTGATTTTCCTTTTAGTGCAACTACTTTGTATATATCAAAATTTGCTATTATTCTATATTCATTTTCAGCTGTTTTTTCTAGTGCAAATTCTAGCTCTGGATTTTCTTCTACAAATTCTACTGGATGTTTTTCGTAGTCTCTTTCCATTATTACTTTTTTATTTTTTAGAACTTCAAAAAGTTCGTCTATTGCCGTGTTTCCTATTATTATTGTACTTTCGTTTAGTGCTTTACCATAATATCTGTAGTTTGAGTTTGCATTTGAGTTTGTAAATGCTATTATCTCTGCATATTTCATTATAAATTCTAATATTTTTTGACTTTCTTGCTCAAACATTTCTTTTGTGTGTACAAATTCTAATTTATCTCCATATTTGTGAAATTCTTTGTTTGACATTTTAATATAGAATTCTGATAGTTTTTTTATTTTGTACATTCTTTTGTCTCCTATTTTGAATTCTATTTTCATTTCTTTTGTGAATTTGTCGTATATTAGTTTTGGTTCTATTTTTATTGTTCCTTTATTTTTTAATTCTACTTCTAGATTTGAGTCTATTTCGTCTAGTTCTTCGTTGTATAATGTTTTTACTATTTGGTTGAAGCTGTTGTATTTGTTTATCTCTTTTGGGTTTTGTTTTTTGTTTGTTGGCATTGCACTTTCTCCTTTACTTAGCTATCTATTATACTATATTGTATGGAGTTTTGCAAGGAGTTTTTTTGGTCAATGGGGACGGTTCTTTTTGACAACATTGAAAACTAATTTAATAAAATCAAAAAAGTCACCAATAGGGCGAAGCCTATTGACAACTCTCATAATACTTAGCTATTAATTTATCCAATTCAACACTCAATTTATATGTAACAGAATAATCGTCGTTATTTTCTATGCTCTTATTTAGTTTATCTCTTAATTCACAAATTTCTTCATTCAACATAACAATCTCTCCTTTTTCATTTACTTCTCTTCTGTACAAATATAAGATACCATATAAATCTTCTGTAGTCAAGTATTTTTAACGGTTTTCGGCAACTTTCGTTCGACCGTTTTAGGCGTTTTTCGACACATAAAATTATAAAAAAACAGCATAAAACCTTTTTCAAATTTTATGCTATTTATTCAACATTCTTTTTATCTAATTTTTTACAACAGATAATATCATATTTTTTTCATTAAATACATCTTTTAACACTTGATTTAAATATTCTACATTTAATGTTCCAATTTCCTCTAAATAGTCAAAACTATTTATACCTTTAAAATAATCTGACAAAAACATTCTAGAAATGTCAATTATATCATTATATTCTTTAACATATTCTCCGTAAATCATTTTTTTAGTTCTTTCAAAATCCTCTTCATTTACTCCATTTTGAATAAACTTTCTAACTTCTTGTTTAAACATATCGTACAACTCTTCTGGATTATTTGATTGGCCAGAAATTAAAACAAAAGCATATCTTTTATCAAACTCGTATTCAATACTTGGTTCTGCATAAGAATTTCCCATATCATATAATTTTTTATACAATTCAGAGCTTGCACCTACAATCATATTTAATAAAATTTCAACTGCTATATGTTTTTTTACTTTATTCTTTTCTTCAGCTGGAACATCTTTAATTCCAATTGTATATAGAGGCCTACTAACCTCCATATTCTGTTCCATTTTTTCTTTTACAATTTCTTTAGGCTCATCTTCAAATATTCTTTTAATTTCACCATTTGCCTTTTTAGAAATCAATCTTTTCTTAATCTCTTCTAACAATTCATTTGGTTCAAAATCACCAGAAACAACCATTGCCATATTTCCCGGATTGTAAAAAGTGTTATAACATTTATATAAAATATCTTTATCAATATGACTTATTGTCTCAACTGTTCCAGTAATATCAAGCTTTACAGGATGATTATGATACATACATTCAAGTGCATTTAAATACACTTTCCACTCAGGATAATCATCATACATCATAATTTCTTGTCCAATTATGCCTTTTTCTTTTTCAACATTTTCATCAGTAAAATATGGATGCTGAACATAATCCATAAACTCATCTAAAGCTTCATAAAAATTATCAGTACACTCATACAAATATGCAGTATGATTGTTTGTTGTGTAAGCATTAGCATTAACCCCTAATGCTGTCAAAACATCCAAACTATTTTTGCCATTTTCTTGTTCAAACATCTTGTGCTCAAGAAAATGAGCAACACCTTTTGGCACCTCTGTTACTTCATCTTCACCTGGAACAATAAAGCAACTATCATTTGATCCATAATTAGTTCCCCAAATAATGTATTTCTTTTGAATTCCTTTTTTGGGAATTATCATTACTGTTAAGCCATTTTCTAATTTTTCTATATATAGCTTTTCTTTAACTTTTGAATTTTCTATTACTTGCATTCTTAACCTTCTTTCTAACAGGGATTGAGGGACGTTCCTTAAAATCCCTGTTTGGAGGGATTGAGGGACAGTCCTTCAATCTATATTTATTTTTTTCTAGAAGGAGTGTCCCTTGTTCCCTTCTAGAAGGGATTTTAAGGAACGTCCCCTAATCCCTCAAAAAATAAACAGTGTTTATACTTACTTTGTTTGCAATGTCTATTACATTTTGTTTGTTTATTTTTGATATTCTTTCCATGTATTCGCCTATTCCGACTTTTATTGTTGATAGTTCTTGCCCAAAGAAGTACATTATTTCTGAGTCTTGTTCGTCGTCTATTGATTTTATTGCTGCTATTATTCCTTGTTTTGCATTTTCTACTTCTTCGTTTGTGAATTTTCCGTTTTTCATGTCTTCTATTTGTTCTTTGATTATTTTTAGTGCTTTTTCGTAGTTTTCTATTTCTATTCCACAGTTTATTATTATATTGTTTTTGAATCTATAGTAGCTTGAGCTTGCTGTGTACGCTAGGCTTGCTTTTTCTCTTACATTTTGGAATAGTTTTGAATTTGCACTTCCTCCTAATATGCTGTTGTAAATCATGGCGTCGTATTTTAGGTTTTCGTCATCTATATCTAAATCTAGTCCCATTATTAATTTTCCTTGATTTACGTTCATTGATTCTGATACTTCGTTTTCTTTTTCTGATTTTTTTGCTTTTATTTCTGGTTTTATATAGTCTGCTTTTCTTTCTTTTAAGTTTGTTATATGTTGATTTTTTTCTATTCTTTGTTTTGTTTCGTTATCCAATATTCCAGAAATGAATATGTCTATTTTGCATGTGTTTATTAGGTTGCAATAATATTCATATAGATTTTTTTCGTCTATATTATCTAAGTCTTCTACATATCCATATTTGCATAATCCAAATACTTCGTTTTTGTACATTTCTTCTATGCATCTGTCGAATGCGTATCTTGCTTTGCTGTCTATTTTTCCTTCTATTATTTGTTTTAGGTTTTCTTTTTCTTGTTCAACATATTCTTTTTTGAACTTATTGTTTTCTAGGTATGGATCAAAAACGATATCTAATGCTGTGTTTAATGATTCTTCTAACATATTTTCGTTGTTTTTTGGCAAGAATTCATCATTAACTGATTCTATATAAAATTTTAGAACTTGATTGTCTCCTGTTTTGTCTAGTCCACAGTTGAAGCTTGCTCCATACATTTCTTCTAATTTTTTGTTTATTTCTTCTAATGAATTTAATTTCTTTGTTCCTCTTCTTAATACTGCCGGTATTAGTGCGTTTTTTGTTACGTTATTTCTGTCTAGTTTTGTTGTTAGCATTATCGCCATTAGGTTTGTTTTGAATCTTTCTGTTTCTATGAAATGTATTTTTATTCCTTCTTTTTCATTTTTTTGCTCGTAGTTCACTAAAATCATCCTTTCGTTTTCTCTATTTTTACATTTGTTATTTTACCCTTTATTTTGTTTATCATACAAATAAAAGGCAGATGTCTAGAAATATTTTACATCTATTCTAAACTTCCACCTTTTAATTTTGTTATTTAATTAGAATTTTCTTTTTCTTGCTGCCTCTGATTTTTTCTTTCTCTTTACACTTGGTTTTTCATAGTGTTCTCTTTTACGAACTTCTTGTAAAACTCCATTACGTGCACATTGTCTTTTAAACCTTTTTAAGGCATCTTCTATATTTCCATTATTAACTTTGATTTCTGACATTTATATTCCCCTCCTTCCGGTCATACGAAAATGTATGTGGGATAACCCTTTTTTAACGATATTTATTATAACGTAAAGAGAGCATCTTGTCAATATTTTTTGGAAAAATGGGAAATTTTTGTTTTTTTCTTTTGATTTATCTCATGTTGCTGTACTTTAATTTTGTTGCCATTCCTCCTCTTATGTGCCTTTCTGCTTTGTTTTCGTCTAGTATTTTTCTTACTTGAATTGCTAAACTTGGATTTATTTTTTTTAGTCTTTCAGATACATCTTTGTGCACCGTACTTTTACTTATTCCAAATTTTTTTGCCGCTCCTCGTACTGTGTCTTTTGAATCTATTATGTATTGTGCTAGTTCGATTGCACGTTCATCTATTGATATTCCTTTCATAAAGTAACCCCCATACGAATACTTTTGTTTAATTGTATTCATACATTGATTAATTTAGAACGTTAGTTTAATTCATTTCAATATTAATATTTAACTCACAAAACACTTTACATAATTTGACTTTTTGGACAAAATTTGATACAATATTCAAAGTTTCTAGTAATTTACTAGACTTAACTTAATAATCTCCTTTAGGAGTTAACATATATAACAAATAGACAACGTAATTACAATAAAGGAGGTATTTATATGGTACTTGAAAAGCAAACTATAAAATTGGAGGATGTAGGAAATATTTTTAAAGAGATAGCAATACTATTAAAAAATAATATTAATGTCACAATATTAATTAACAAAAATATTTTAGATGAATTGATTATTAATGATAGTAAATATCACGTTTATTTTCACAGTTTGAAGGACAGGCTAGACAAAAGGCAGTGGTTCACTTTACATGAAAACTATGCTTTTTCTCCTATAATTTCAAGGATGGGTGTAAAATTTTCAAATGATAACTACTATCAGGTGACAAGTTTCATCTATAAATTTCTTGATGTTTCGTATAATTCATCTAATGATAAAAATTTACTAGAAAAAAGTATAGTTTTTGAAATTGAGTAACATATTAAAAATAGGATTTGAAAAATTAATTCAAACCCTATTTTTTTATTATTTTATTCATTTGAAAGAAGCTCATCTAAATCCATATCAAGAATTTTACATATTTTTACTAATGTAACTAGATTTACAGTTCCAATACCCATTTCAATTCTTGAAATATATTTTAGAGATATTGACAATTTCTCAGCCAACATTTCTTGAGTTATATTCATTTTTCTTCTTTTTTCTATTATTCTATTCCCAATTTGTTGGTAGTCAACTACATAATCTGTATCTTTTTTTTCAACACGTTGTAATTCTATAATTTCTTTATAATTTAAAGTTTCTAGTACGTCATTAATATTTTCTTCTAGAATATTTCTTTCTTTTTCTAGTTTTTTCACTTTTTGAATAAGTTCGTTTCTATCAATTTTTTTTCTTATTAATTTTTTTTGTACATATTTTTTTATTGTTAAAATATAATTATTGTTAGTTATTTCTACAAATGATGCTAAATGTGAATAATTTTCTACTTCAATCTTTCTTTTATATGTTCCTCTTATTTTATTTTGATTTTCCCTTGTTAAAATATTATTTCTTTTTCCACTTTTATATTCATCACTTGCATCAATAAATAAAATTCTTTTGTCATTTTTTTTCTTTGATAAAACCATAATTATAACTGACATTCTTGTGTAATGAAATAAATTTTCTGGTAATCCTATTATGGCTTCAATATAATTATTCTCTATCAATTTTGTTCTTATTTCTTTTTCACTTTCTCTAAATAATACTCCATGTGGTAAAATTATTGCCATTCTTCCATTTTCATTTAATTGTTTTAAAATTATTTCTTCCCAACTTTTATCCGAAAATGGCGGGTTGGATAGTATTGCATCAAATTTCATGTTATTATAATTGTTTCTATACAATATGTTTGTATTATCAATATTTTTTAACAAAAATCTTGTTTTTAGTATATTGTAATTATCAATGTTATTTTCATTTCCATATACTTTACAATTTATGTTTTTTGTAGCACTTATTAAAAAGTTTCCGCTTCCTGCAGTTGGATCAAACACATTTGTGTAATTTTTTTCCATTACAATTTCACTCATTAAATTTGTAATTTCAGGAGGTGTGTTGAATTCACCTTCTACCTTTATTATATCTTCTTTGTCTATTATTAAATTCAATACATATTCATATGCTTTTGCAATATTTTCTTGTGAATTTGAGTTTGTTAGATTATATATATCCACTATTGTCGAACATATTATGCTTTTTTCTCCTAAATCTCTGAATACTTCTATATTACTAAATGTTATATTAGAAAATATATTTTTGTCTTCTGTTTCATTTCTCATTTTTTCTATTTGCTCATCTATTTTTCGAGCAATATAAAATGTATTTCTTGATTTATATAGTTCTTCAAATTTAACTTTTTCATTGTATTTTAGATATAGTAATGCTGATATGTATATTATGTAGTTCTTCTTTATTTCAGTTTTATTTTTAAAGTTTTCACATATTTTCCATAATTCATCATTAACCTGTTGTTGTACCAATATTTTCTTCCTCCTCAATTATTTCTTCTATTATGCTGTTATAAACTTGTTCCTTATTTTCTATTAGTTGTTCGAGTACCTGCTTTTCTTTTCCCCATAGTTCAATAAAATCCTTAATAATATTTTGTTTTTCAATTTTGATTTTTGGTAATTCAATGTTTCTTAATGATGTTACAGATATTTTTTGTATGCTTGAACCTGTTAATTCTTGCATTATCCTGTCTTTTCCGGGACTATTTTCAAAATACCATTTTAGAAATTTTGGATTTATTTTTTCTTTGTTAACTCTTATTATACACAGCTGTGCTGGTACTAATAGATTTTCTTCCTTTTTACTTATATATATTATTTTGTTTGGTGAAACTAGTCTGAACAATATATCTCCTTCTTTTGTTAGTTTTTCATCTAGATTCTTATTAGTGTGGAATTTTTCATATTCCTTGTTTTCTTCGTAGTTTTTTATATTAAATACGTTGTACTCTATATGACCATCTGTTACTTCTTCTCTGTTTAATAATACTCCAATTGATACTTCTGATACTTCTTGTAATTTCATAATTATCCTTTCTAAAATGGTTTTAATTTTATTTTTTTAGATGAATTTTTGAACAACAATATTTGCAACCATCTATATTTGAAAAGTACCTCGTTGCTTCGCATTGTGCAACTTTGTCATTGTAAAAATCACCAAGTTCGATTACATTTTTGTATTTTGGTTTGTATTTACATGTTTCTTTGTGTATTTTGTGTTCGCCAGTTGTCATTTGTGCGTTTTTGTTAATTACGTACATCATTTGTATTTCCTCCTTCTCTTTTATTCAACAAAAAGAAGAATAATACTTTGTTTTTTTTTTATTTTGTGTTATAATTTAAATGAATTAAATGCTTTACAAAGTATTTGGAGTTTTAGATAAGTTGCACCTTATTTAAGACTCTTTTTTAATTCTTGTTTTGTTGTACTCAGAGTATATCATATATTTAATTTGTATGCAATATCTTTTTATACAAATTTAGCTCATTTTTTATTTACATAATTTATCTTTTATGTTATACTATTTATATGGTAATTTTTATAAATATTCAATTAGGAGGTTTCGAATGAATAAAACAGCAATTCAGGCCGCAAATTGGTGGGCTGAAAAAATCCAAGAACGGAATACAATTGTAACAAAAAATCAATTAGAAAATTTTAAAGAAAACCTTTCATATTTAATTGATCGAAATTTATCTTACAATGCTATGATGAATATATCAACTTACGTGAAGGTTTCTCCATTATTAAAAAATATAGCATTCTATGCAGGCATGCCGTTTTGTATCATTTATCCAAAAGGATACGAAATGAAAATTATTATTAATGATGTTTATATTTATAATAATAAAGGAGAATTAATACAGCAGTTTTAGGATTACCATAATTAAGGGGTACGAAAGTATCCCTTTACTTTATTTATTTTTAATAATATAATAGGAAAGTATCACTTTCCTATTATATTAAAAACTTAACAAGGAGTTAATATGATAAGAGTTAGTAATATAAAGATTTATGAAGATCTACAAGATTCAGAAATCATAAAAATAATATGTAAAAAATATAAAATGCAAATAAATAATATATCGGAATGGCACATTTCAAAAAAATCAATTGATGCTAGAAAAAAAGATAATGTTCACTATACTTATTCTGTTGATATTGAAATTAAAAATGAAGAAAAGTTTTTAAAATACTCTGATATTTCTTTGGCAAAAAAAATTGAGTTTCCAGCTATTGAACAAAATTTAGATAAAAATATTAATCCCGTTATTGTTGGAGCTGGCCCTAGCGGTCTATTTTCAGCTTTGACATTTGTTGAAAATGGATATAAACCTATAGTTATTGAACAGGGTGAATGTGTTGAAAAAAGAAAAGAAACAGTTGGTAACTATGTATCAACAGGTGTTTTAAACGTTCATTCTAATGTTCAATTTGGTGAGGGCGGAGCTGGTACTTTTTCTGATGGAAAGTTAAATAGCGGTATTAGTTCACCATACTGTAGAAAAATTCTTGAAGAATTTGTTAGATTCGGTGCACCAGAGCAAATTTTATATATGACAAAGCCTCATATTGGAACAGATAATTTAATTAAAATTATTAAAAATATGAGAGAGTATATAATTTCTAAAGGTGGAAAATTTTTATTTAATACTAAATTTGTTGATTTCAAGTCAGAAAATAATAAAATATCTGAGGTTTCTGTTTTAAACCTAGACACAAATCAAACTGAACAAATTAAAGCAAATGTTTTAATTCTTGCAGTTGGACATAGCTCAAGAGAAACTTTTAAAAAGATTTATGAAAAGGGTTTGTTATTAGAACCTAAAAACTTTTCTGTCGGTGTTAGAATTGAACATTTACAGAGCGAAATAAACGAATCTCAATATGGCACAGTTACAAAATTACAATTGCCATCAGCTGATTACAAATTGGCTTATCACAGTTCTTCTGGACGTTCTTGCTACACTTTTTGTATGTGTCCCGGAGGTGTTGTAATGCCATCATCAAGCGAAAAAAATACAATTGTTACAAATGGTATGAGTTATTTTGCAAGAGATGGCAAAAATTCAAATTCTGCTCTTCTTGTAAATGTTATGCCTTCTGATTTTTCAAGTGATAATCCACTTGCTGGTATAGATTTTCAAAAGGATTTAGAAGAAAAAGCTTTTGTTTTAGGTGGCTCTAATTATTACGCACCAATCCAAAGATTTGAGGACTTTGAAAATAATGTTAAATCAACATTTATTGGTGGTGTTGAACCTACTTACAAACCAGGTGTTACTCTTTCAAACTTAAATGAAATTATGCCTGATTTTGTTGCTCAAACTTTGAAAGAAGGAATTAGATATTTTGATACAAAACTTCATGGTTTTGCAAATCCTGATAGTATTTTAACTGGTATGGAGACTCGTAGTTCTTCTCCTGTTAGAATCTTGAGAAATGAAAATTTTGTTTCTAATATTGATGGTATTTACCCTTGTGGCGAAGGTGCTGGTTATGCTGGTGGAATTATGTCTGCTGGCGTTGATGGAATTAAGTGTGCAATTGCTGCAATGAAAACTTGTTACAGTTAGGTAAATATACTTATTGTAAAAATGAAAGTTTAATATATATATTAAACTTTCATAAATCATTTTTTTCTGTAACTTATTTTTCTATTTCTCTCCGATTTAGAATTTTTACTAAAACATCAACTAAATAATCAACATCATCTTTTGTGTTAAAATCTCCAAACGTGAATCTTACCGCACTTTTAGCTAGTTCACTTGGAACTCCTATTGCTGTCAAAACATGTGATGGACTTGCATCACCAGAAGAACATGCCGATCCACCTGATGCACAAATTCCAAATTCATCTAATTTATACAATATTTCTTCTGAACTTATTCCCTCAAAACTAATATTTATATTTCCAGGAAGCCTATTTTCCATAGTTCCGTTTATATGAATATTTGGAACTTTTTGCTTAATTTCATTTAAAAAATAATCTCTTAAATCTGCGAGTTTTTTCTGATATTCATCTATGTTTTTTTCTGCAATTTCAGCAGCTTTTCCTAAAGCAACTATTTGTGCAACATTTTCTGTTCCTGATCTTTTGTTTTTTTCTTGATGGCCACCATCCATAAATCTTTCAAATTCTATTCCTTTTTTTACATATAATGCTCCAACTCCTTTTGGCGCATATATTTTATGGCCTGAAAGTGATAGCATATCAATTCCCATTTCTTGTACATCTACTGGTATATTTCCAACTGCTTGAACAGCATCAGTGTGGAAGAGTATATTATTTTGATGTGCTATTTTTGCAATTTCTTTTATTGGTTCTATTGTTCCAATCTCATTGTTTGCAAACATTACACTTATCAAAATTGTATCTTTTCTAATTGAATTTTTTAGGGTTTCTAAGTTTACAAATCCATCTTTATCAACATCTAAATATGTTACCTCAAAACCTTTACTCTCAAGGTTTTTGCAACTATTTAATATTGCTGGATGTTCAATTTTAGATGTAATTATATGTTTGCCTTTTTTGATGTTTGTATATGCTATTGATTTTAATGCAGTATTATCACTTTCTGAACCGCAACTTGTAAAATATATTTCTTCTGGCTTACAATTTATTAATGAAGCAACTCTCTTCCTTGCTTCTTCAACTGCTTTTCTAGCACCTCTCCCTATGCTATATAATGATGACGGATTTCCATATTCTACACTTAAATATGGGAACATCTCGTTTAAAACATCTTCTTTAATCCTTGTTGTTGCACTATTATCAAAATATTTAACTTCCATTCTATACCTCTTTTCTTTTTTGTATAGGATTTTCTATACTTATTGTCTTTTGTTTATTATATTCTCGGTAAGGTATTAATTGTTAATTAAATTCTTAATTTTATCTAAATTATTTATTGTTTGTCTATACCCATATTTGTAGCATTCATCTAATTTTCCAAGCTCAAGCAGCCCTGTTTTATCAGTTTGAATTGTTAATACCATATCACTACATTTTAAATTTTCTTCTGATATTTTGTTTCCCATAATATCAATTGACCTCATTGCAATATCCATAACATTGCTGCATTCGCTTATATCATCTGCTTTAAAATTGACTGTTAATACTTTATCTACTCCCTGCTTTTTAACTTCTGATGATGGAAAATTGTCTAAAATTCCACCATCTAAAAATGTGTGATTTTCAAATTGGCACGTATTAAATGCAACTGGGAAACTACTACTTGCCCTTATTGCTTTACCAATTGGTATATTGGTGATGTATCTATTCTTGTTCTTAGTGTTTTTTGGTATATTGTTTGTGAAGATGTATTCTTTTGAATCTTGAATATCGACTGCTGGAATGACTATGGGCATTTTAATGTCTGTTAAACTTTTTATTCCTTTTCGCATTGCTACATCATTGAAATTCTTTTCTATTACTTCTCCTGAATAAAAACCAGAAAAATTTACTTTTTTATTTGTCATTAAATTTTTTACACTTGTTATTGTTGATATTGAATTTTGATTTATTAGTTCTTTTGCGTATCTTTTAAATAATATGTAGATGTAGTATGGCGAATACCCCATTGCGTATAGTGATGATATTATACTTCCTGAGCTTGTTCCTCCTATTACGTCTATTTTTATCTTGTTTTCTTCTAATGCCTTTAAAACTCCTGCGTGTGCTATTCCTCTAATTCCTCCACCTGATAATGCTAATCCTAATTTCACGTTTTCACCTCTCATATTTTTTACATAATTATTTACTATTTTTTATGATTTTAAACATGTTTTTGTTACTTGTTTATAATGTTTGGCATAAGAACAATAGCGGACATTAATAACATAAAAGGACACATTTTGAACTGAATCCATTTAATTGGATGTAATTCAAAATGCGTCTTAAAATTTTATTTTGTATAATAAACTTCTCCATTACCATAAACCACTTGATAGTATTGGCCTATAAAAGTAGGTTCATCATTATTCAATTCATAAGTTGGTTCAACTATAATTTTTCCTTCACTGTCTGCAACTCCCCATTTTCCGTTTTGCTTAATTCCTGCAAATCCGTATTTGTTAGATTCTGTAACAGCTTCATAATTATAATTTACAACCACTTTTCCTTGATTATTTACAAATCCCCATTTTCCATTTTTTTGACTTGCAAATATTTTGTTATCTTTTAAAGCTTGAATATTTGTTATTTCATTTTCATCTTTGGAAATATATTTAGCTTCTTTTTTGTTAAACACTTTTAAGTAATCATTTTTTAGTTCTAGTGTTGCATCTTCTATAGCAACTAATTTTCTCATATCACTTGAATAAATCTCTGTCAATTTTGTGTTGCTATTTATAGCTTGTACCATATCAGTGTTTTCAATTTCTTGTATTGAACTATAATTAAAATCTAAAACTGTATTGTCTTTATCATCTATAATTCCTAATTTTCCGTTTGCATTACTTGCTACAAAGTACTTGTTGTGTAAATATTGAATGTATGAATATTCATTTTTTGATATTTCTTTTTCATCTTTGTATACTGTATAGCTTGTTTTTCCAGCTATTGTATTGATGTGAATTTTATAGTCTGTGTTTTCTACATCAATAATTGCAATATCTCTCATCATATTTGTTTCTTGTCCCATTGAATCGAAAACTTTTACATTTTCGTCTGTGGTTGTGGCATAAATATATGAACCACTTACATCAATTTGTTTATATTCAAATGGAATTATTTCCATTCCAGATGTTAGTAAAACTCCGTATTTTTTACCTTTTAATGCTGTTACTGTGTTGTTGCTTTTATTATATGTTAATGCTTGGTAATCGTTTGATATAACTTGTTTTCCGTTTTCAATCAAACCATATTTACCATTTTCTGCACATATTATATAAACATTTTCACCATCAACATTTAGTATTCTGCTTAAATCATTGTATTTTGTTTTTACTAATTCTTTTCCATCAAGGTTGACATATCCATATCTGTAACCTTCATCTGTTGTTTTGCTTACAATATATCCAGATTTTTTGTATCCTGTTTGTTCATCATAGTACTTGTCAGATTCGATTTTGTCATATTCTGCTTTTACTAAAACTTTTCCATTTATGTTGATTACACCGAATTTTTCGTCTTTTTTTACTAACAATTCCCCTTCTTTAAATTGAAGTGTGTCGATTTCTTCGTAAATTGCATTTGTTAGCTTTTTGCCTTCTAAATTAACAATTCCATATTTTCCATCTTTGCTATATTTTAATGTGTTTTTCTCGTACATTAAATCGCTTACTACGTTTTTAAGTCTTAGTGGTTCTATATTTTCGTATTGTTTTAAAACTTCTTCTCCACTTTCGTTTATAACTTTTGTTTCTTCTCCTTCATAGCATACAAATACTGCTTTTTCTGGGTTTGGAATTATTACGCTGTCATATTTTGCTTCTACTTTTTTGTTTCCTTGCGCGTCTATTATTCCGTATTTGTCGTTTTCTTTTACTACAAAGTATTTGTAGTTTGATATTTCTTCTATTTTATATTCTCTGCTTTTTTGTTCTGTTTTTTGTTTTACTATTGCTCCTACTGCTATTAGTGCTATTATTACTATTAAACATATTATTATTGTTTTTTTGTTTTTCATTTTTACCATTCCTTTCTAAGGATTTTTCTTTCTTTGTTATTTATATCATAGTTTTGTTTTTTAGTAAATTGTTTGAATAGATTTTTTATTATTTTTTGTTATTAGTTATTGTCTTTACGATACTTATTGTTTGAAAGTATTGATGTTATTTATTTTTTAACGTCCACTGAAATACAACTATATTTTCCTAGCAATAACATGAAACAAATGCCAATGTTTCATTTTTCCCGCTCCTGTTAAAGAATCATTCTCAATTTCTTTAAATTTTATAACCTCAAATCTTTCAAATAACTTCAAAACTTGTTCTTTTGATAAAAATGTTGCTTCTGTTTTTGTATTTACCCATTCATCATTTAATCCAAAGAAGTTTCCTACAAAATATCCTCCTGGCACAATGCTGTCTGCAATCTTCTCCCACATTTCATTGAATTTGTTTTTGTTGCAAAATGGCAGGCTGTAGTTTGCTATTGTTAGGTTGTTTTCTTCTAAATTTAATTCTTCGAATTTTTGATTTTGAAATTTGAATCTTTTTTGTTCTTCTTCTGTTAGTCTTTTTTCTATTCTTTCTTTTACGTTTTCTCTGTCTATCGCTGTTACGTTCCAATTGTTTTTTATTAGGTATACTGTTTCGTTTCCTGCCCCACATCCTAGATCTATTGCTTTTCCTGGTTTTGGTTTTACTGCTTCGATTATGTATTTTACGTTTTTCTTTGGCTCGTTTGATTTTGTTTTGTTGTAGTATTGTTGGATATTGTTCATGGATTGTTTTGCTCCTTTTTGTTGGTATTATATCATAGTTTTTTGTATGTTAAAAGCACTTCAATATTTTTTTAAGTGCTTTTTTATTAATTTATGTTTATTAGAATTTTGAAACTTCAATAATCTTAAAAGTTGCTTTTTTCATCTGGTTTACTTTTGCATTTTCTACAAACTCAAATATCTTAAAATTTTGACCATCTATGTTTTTTAAAATAATTTTATTATCTTTTCTGGGGTTTCTTTGTTGTTTATTTCTTTTTTATTATATTTTTAATATCTCGTATATTTATTAAATCTGATTCAATCTTTTTTAATGCTTGATATACTGCAAAAATTTCCATTTCTGTTGATGTTCTTAATCATGTTATTTGTTTTTTGTCAATTATTTTGTAAATATTTATTTTGAGATTTATTTTAGATTTTTCTTCGGGTTATGAGGGCCGTCTGAAAGGTTTGTGAAATTTAGTGTTTTCAAGGGTTTTGTCTGATATATCAATAAAAATTGGGGAAATGGTTTTTCGAACATTTGTGTATTTTTTGGTGCTTTTTTGTAAAGTTTTTCCCCAACTTTTCCCCAATTATTTTTAACAAATATTGGAAGTAAAATGGGA
>CAZHCX010000013.1:0-20696 GCA_964531445.1 uncultured Clostridium sp.
CCATTTACTAAAACATGTACATAATCTACTTTTAAACTGTGTAAAATTTTAGTATTATGTGTAATTATCAAAACCGCATTGTTTTCATTTTTGAACATTTCTATTCCTTTTGATACAGTTTTTATTGCATCAACATCTAATCCAGAGTCTGTTTCATCTAATATAGCAAGTTTTGGATTTAATACTAACATTTGAAGTATTTCATTTTTCTTCTTTTCTCCTCCAGAAAATCCTACATTTAAACTTCTTTCCATATTTTTTGGATTCATATTTAGTTCTTCCATGTATTTTTTTAATTCATCTTTGAATTTAAATATTTTTACTGGTTCTCCTGTTACTTTGTTTTTTGCATATTTTAAGAAGTTTGTTACTGAGACTCCTGGTATTTCTTCTGGTAATTGGAATGACATAAATATACCTTTTCTAGCTATTTCATCTGTTTTTAAGTCGTTTATATTTTCACCTTCAAAAATCACTTCTCCATCAACTTTTGTGTATGCAGGATTATTTAGTATTGCATTTGCTGTTGTTGTTTTTCCTGATCCGTTTGGTCCCATTATTACATGGATTTCTCCTTTATTTATGTTTAAATTGATTCCTTTTAATATTTCTTTATCTTCTGCATTTACATGTAAATCTTTAATTTCTAATAATTCGTTACTCATTTTTAACCCTTTCCTTTTATTTATTATAACTTTTATTTTACTTACATTTTTGTACAATTACATCTTGATTTTAAAAATTTATGTATAGTATTTTTATTCTATTCTTTACAATTCTTCTCTACTTTTGCTGTTCTTCTTGCACAACATCTACATTTTTCTTTATTTATATCATAATCACAATTTAAATTATTTAATCCCAAAACTTCATGAACATATCTTGCAAGTTTGTTTATTGTATTATCTGATAATGTTGATTTTAATTTTTCTGCTTCTTGCTCAGCTTCTGTTTCTTCTAAATCCAAGACATCTTTCAAAAACAAACAAACTATATCATAAGCTTCTAATATTTTTTTTGCTAAATCGATTCCTTTTTCTGTAAGTTCAATTGATCCATAAGATTCATAGTTTAGTAATCCTTCTTCTTTTAGATTGTTTACTGCCTTGTTTACACTCGGTTTTGTGCAGTTCATCTTATTTGCAATATCTGTTACTCTTATGTTTCCATTCTGCTGTTTTAATATGTACATTGTTTTTAGATATTCTTCTGATGATTTTGATATCATTTTTTTCTCCTTTTATTTTTGTTAGTTTCGGTTAACATTATACTATGATATATAATGTTTGTCAAGGTTAACACAAAAATATAACAATAATAATATTTGTATTTTTCAAAACAAAAACAGCCTAATTCTAGACTGTTTTGCTTTGAATTATATTTTTACCAACTTATTTTTTTCTTTATTCCTAAACCATCACCATTGCAAATCAAAGTTGTAATATTTTTCTTTGTTTCCTTTTCAATAACATTTACTTTTAAATCTTTAACAAAATTTGCTTTTTTATCTTGCTCAGCAAGTTCTTTAGGTTCTACTAATTTTTTCACATTATTATGCTTATCGAATACACTTTTTATAAAAGTAAAAAATTTTTTCAAAACATTCATCTTTAACGTCCCTCCTCAGCAACTATTTTACCAGCGCTTTTTGATAAATCTACATTTTCCTGTTCTTGTTCTTTAATTTCCCATGGTCTAAGTCCATTATATTTTTCTAAATCTTGTTCATAACATTCAAATTGTTTAACAAATTCTTCTTGAGGTAATTCTATAAACTGACCTTTTTCTTTATTCGCATAATAAAATTTATTTCCTAATTCATCAGAATTTATATGAACATACATAATTGGTTTCTTTTCATTATCTTCTCTACTATAAACTCTATTTATATTGCATTTATTAAACTTTAAGTTTTTATTGTTTAAAAGTATATCACTTAAAATAGTCATACTTGAATTTTGACATTTTGCAAATTCAGGACAAACTTTCTTTAATAGTGAAAATTGCTTATTTATATTTGTATCTGGTTCATTTGCATAAAATTCATCTAACAATTTTGACATTTCCATTACATCTTTTATCAAAAATTTACCTTCTTTATCTGCCAATCCAACACTTGAAAACAATTTTATTAGATTTTCTTCATCTAAATTTAAATTAGCATCTTTCAATTGTTCATCATTTTTATGGCAAATATGATCTTTTCCCTCTTTATCAATATCATTTTTTCTTGCTTGTTCATAACTTATACAAAAATTATCAGGTTTTCCTCCAAATCGATGCTCTGTTAAATTCCAAGTTGGATCAATTATGGTATTTCCCTTAACAATTTTATCATTTGAAAGAGGAATTTCAATATCTTTAACTTTTAAGAAAGCATGCTTATCACCACTTATAATTTCACTTTCAACACCAATTTTATCAAGCATATATTGTTCTACTCTTGCAATTCCATTACAAACACCATATCCTGAGCTAATTATTTTCCATAAAGCTCTAGAATCTCCATTATCAAATACTTCTGTTTCAAAATCAGGACTGTAACTAATTTTTTTACCTATTGCATTATCTATTATTGCCATTTTCTGTAGTTTTGAATATTCTGGATTTAATCTGTTTATTACTGAATCAATCCACTTTTCTGCTTCATTATATTCCTTACCTTTTGAATAAAACATTACATCATCTTTTAATATACTAGCAACTTTTAAATTTGGGCAAATATCACATAGTTCAGAAAATTTATTTTTCTGCGCTTTTGTGAATTTTTCAGGATTGATAATAATTAATTTATCTAATCCTTGATAATCCATCATATTTCTTTCAAAATCCAAATAAGTTATTTCACCAAACTCTGATGTTTGAAGATTAATTGCTGATTTATATTCTTCAGAAAAATTGGATATATCAATTTCTTTTTTAGTTTCCTCTGACAATGTAGCTAAAATTTCTTTTTTTTCATTTAATGTTAAATTTATCCCATCTAGCTTTGATACCAAATATATCTGCTTTTCTTTATCCATTTTCTTTACAATTTCATACGGATCAATTTGATTATCATTTAAAAAATCTTTATGTTCTTCTAAAAAATTACAAAAATTTTCATTATTAAACGATTCCAATATTGATATAATTTCAAATTTTCTTAAACTTTTATCATTTATTATTGGATTTATTTTTCGACTATCACTATACGTTTCTAATAACTCCATTTTTTCAAAACCAGAAAATTGATACAAATCTATTAATTTATCTTTCACTTCTTCGCTTGATAAATCTTTTGCTAATTTAACAATAGTATAATCAGAAATTTGTAATTGATTTTTTAATAATTCATTATCCATTAATACATCTATCTTGTTTTTCTCTGTCATGCTTATAATAATATTTTCTAAGTCATAATTATTAAGTTTATATTTTTCTATTAATTTTTTATTATGTAATATTTGTTGTTTTCCAGAATCACTCATTCCTTCTACAATATTACAAAATTGATAACTTTTTATATTTACATCAATTGTATCATCATTTATTATTGTTAATATAGATTCTTCATCTAATTCTATTAAATCTTGAACGTCCATTAATCCTCCTCTTTTGTATTTATGATTCTTATTTTTATTATACTTTGCCATAAATATTTCTCCTTAACACTTTGTTGTTGATAATTAATCTATGCAAAACTAAAAGCTAGAGAAAATCTCTCACTATTTAGTGAAAAAATAAATATAAAACATTTCAATTTAAAAATATACTCCTATTTTTATAAAATCTAATAAATCTGTTGAATATCAACTAACTCTTTCTCTTTAAAAGTCAATTTCAATAAACATGGAGATTTTATATCTAATATTTCCGTATCATCATATACCAATTTCACATCACTATCTACTTTACACCAATTTAATAAGAAAAATTTAATTGAACCACCATGACTGATTACTGCAATTCTTTTTCCTTCATATTCATCAAGTAATCCTTCAAAAAAGCAATTCATTCTTTCTCTTGTTTGTTCTGCACTTTCTCCATCTGATGTTCTAAATGTTCTATCTAATAATTGTTCTTGGGATGGATCTCTGGTTGCTTTATCTTTCATAAATTCGCCTAGTTCCTTTAAATTACCCAGTTTTCTTTCACTTAATCTATCATCTATATTAAATTCCATTTTGTTTTGAAATGCTATATATTTCGCTGTTGATTTTGCTCTTGTGTAACTGCTTGACCATATAACATCTAAATTTTGTAGTTCTTTATTTTGACTTAATTTTTTTGCTTGTTCTTCTCCTTCAACTGATAATATTTCTTTTTCATTAATCATTTGAGAGTCTTCTGTAGTGTTTCTTATTCCTTTTTCATTTACCGTCTCTGCATGTCTTATTAAATAAACAATTGTATTTTTCATTTTATCTCTGTTCCACCCCATCTATTGGTGGAAGCGAGGGGAGTCGAACCCCTGTCCACAATACCTTCCAAATAAATCTCTACAAGTTTAGTTTGTTTATTTTATTCATCTATAATTCACCAACAAACAGGTTAATTACAGACATATCTTTATAAAATACCCCCTATTCCTAAAGATAAAAATAGATTCGTTTCCTACTTTAATTATAACACCCTTACCAAATCAGTAGGCTATTTAGTTTGGATGACGCCGCAATTAGGCAGCGTATGCTAATTCTTCGTTATCAGCGTTTATTTTATTTTCTCGTTTTTTAAGTGGCCAACGAGAATCCACTACTTGCTATTTAATCTTCTAGTAATGTGTCGAAACCATTACGCCCCCATATACATTAATATTATACAATGATTTATAATTTTATTCAAGATTTTTTGCACCTATTTTAAAGAAAAAGCGGCATGTAAATTATACCACTTTTTCCAAATTATAAAATTTAATCTAGTCTTCTTTTATATATTCTCCATTTTTGTAAACAAGCCTATCTCCTTCATTTACAGAATTATACAAACTATCCGAAAATTCTATTTCTTCAACAGCTTCCATACCATTATCTGAATCAGCTAAATCATACAATTCCACTATCCCCTCATATTTTTCACCAACTTCATACACATGCCCATCAATTCTTTTACTTTTTAGATATTGACTTTGTTCCTGCAATTTATCATTTATCATTTCATTTATTTGATTATTCACATTTTTAGTACCATCAACATCAACTGAAAACTCACCATTATTTTCACGTAACACACATCCAACATCAGCACCATTTGGCAACTCATTAATATTTTTAGTAATTACTTCATGACTTCTACCTTCTTCACACGAACATAAATTATATGTATTTTGATTACTTCCTTTATCATAAATATAATACATATCTCCTAAATTTGAGGTATTTTTAGCATATTCTTGTAAGATATTATTTCTTTCAGTCAATATAATATCTCTATATTTAGAAATAACTCTACTTCCATTTATATGTAAATTATCTGACATCAAATCAATTTGATTTCCTGAATTTTTTTCTAAATACTCTGATAGCTCGTTCATAAAATTTTCGACTACATTGCTATCTTTTAAATTGTTAACTAAATCATTTATAAAATCCAATTTCAATAAATTTTCACTCCTTTATTTTTGTGCAACCTTACTCTCGCCTGTTGCATAATCTATTTCAATTCCTGGTTGTACATTATAACAATAAATATTAAAACTTACGCCTTGTCCTTTATCCTCAACCGAAGAAGCTTCCATCTGAACACCACTTGCTAGCAAATTATTCCCATCATATATTGGTGTTACTCTATATAACACATGATTTTTTTGATTTTGTTTTATGTAATCTGCTACCTCATTTTCAAAAGGTAGCATCCCCTCTGTATTAAAATATCTTGTCCCTGTTATCAAATTATTTCTATTCGCATTTTCCGCTGAAAGCTGCCAACCAATTAAATGGCAACGATTATATAAATATTTATCTTTTATTATATTGTCATATCTTTTTTGAACCCAACCAGTCAAGTTCTTAACACTACTTATTTCTCCACGTTGTTCATTTTTCTTTGGCATTGTTTCTTTACATACATTTGCATAAGCTACACCAGCTCTTCCAAGTGCATCTAAATCGCTATATTTTTCAAATGCATCTGTTGTATATTCTTCATCTTTAAAACTTGGCACATTATTATTTATCTTAACATACGCCTCTGTTGTGTATTCTGGAATTTGTGATATATCAATTGTTTCAATTTTAACCTCACTTTGTGCTTTATTTTGTTCTTCAAGTTGACTCATATATTCGTTGTATTCAATATAAGCACCAACTAATGTTACACATATTACTATTATTAAACTAACTATTTTTTTCCATTGATTTTTCTTCTTTTTACTCATTTGTATCTTCCATCCTTTTCTAAAATTTTCCTTAGAATGATATACTATTTTAAAAAAAAAATCAACCATTGGGGACGTAGATTATTTGGTTGAAATTGCTAATTTTATATTATTTGTAGCATTTTATTAATTTTTCCATATTATATTTTAGGTGATTTTTATGAGTATTGTTCCAACAAATATTCCTTACAATTACATGTTGATGTCTCAAAATATTAAAGATTTGAAAAGAAAGTATGATTTTTTTAAAATCGAAAATGCAGGTTACAGTGTTTTAGGAAAAAATATTAGTGTTATTAAACTTCGGAAATGGTCCAATTGAAATTTTTTATTCTGCTTCAATTCACGCAAACGAGTGGATTACAAGTGTTTTATTAATTAAATTTATTGAAGAATATTGTTATGCTTACAGCAATAAAATAAAATTAAATAATGTTGATATAAAAAATTTATTTGAAACATATTCAATTTATATTATGCCAATGGTAAATCCTGATGGAGTCGATTTAGTTACAGGTTTTTTAGATACAACATCTGAACAATTTGCAAAAGTTAAAAACATTGCAAATGATTATCCCTCTATTCCATTTCCAGAACGGTTGGAAGGCAAATATTAATGGTGTGGATTTAAACCTGCAATTTCCTGCTGGCTGGCAAAAAGCAAAACAAATAAAATATTCGCAAGGATTTAATAAGCCAGCACCAAGAGATTTTGTTGGCTTTGCACCTTTAACTGAACCGGAATCAAAGGCAATTTATAATTTTACTTTAAAACATAATTTTGAATATATAATTTGTTACCATACACAAGGTAAAGAAATTTATTGGAATTTTCAAGATATAAATCCAAAAAACGGATACAAAATCGGAAAAAAATTTGCTGAATTAAGTGGTTATACATTAACTGATGTTCCATATAATTCAAGCTTTGCTGGTTTTAAAGATTGGTTTATTTTAAATTACAATAAACCAGGTTTTACAATTGAAGCCGGCATTGGAGAAAATCCATTACCAATTTCACAATTTGATAAAATTTATACTGATAATTTAAATATTTTATTAGGGATTGAGGGACGGTCCTTAAAATCCCTGTTAGAAGGGATTTTAAGGACCGTCCCCTAATCCCTATGCTGTTTCTTTTCCTTTTTTATCAGGTACATGTCTATTTTTCTTAGCTTTTACTTCAAAATCATCATCTACAACAACATCAGGTTCTTTTTTATCAACAACAGTTTCCTTAGTTATTATACATTTCGTAATATTTGGTTTTGAAGGAATTTCGAACATTATATCTCTCATTATTTCTTCTATAATAGAACGAAGTCCTCTTGCACCAGTTTTTCTTTCAATTGCTTTATCAACAATTGCTTCTAATGCATCATCACTAAATTCTAGTTCAACATCATCCATTTCTAATAATTTTTGATATTGTTTTACTAATGCATTTTTTGGTTCTGTTGCAATTTTTACTAAAGCTTGTTTATCTAAGTCTTTAAGTGTTGCAATTATTGGTAGTCTTCCTATAAATTCTGGAATTAAACCATATTTTAATAAATCTTGAGGTAACATTTCTTGGAATATCTCATATTTATTAATTTCTTTTTGGCTTTCTATTTGTGTTCCAAAACCTATACTCTTTTTACCTGTTCTATCTTTTATGATATTTTCTAATCCTTCGAATGCTCCACCACATATAAATAATATGTTTTCTGTATTTATTTGTAGCATTTCTTGGTTTGGATGCTTTCTTCCACCTTGTGGTGGAACTGATGCTATTGTTCCTTCAACAATCTTTAATAATGCTTGTTGAACACCTTCTCCACTTACATCTCTTGTGATTGATAAGTTTTCTGATTTTCTTGTTATTTTATCAATTTCATCAATATACACAATTCCTTTTTCAGCTTTTTGGATATCTCCATCAGCTGCTTGAATTAGTTTTAATAAGATATTTTCAACATCTTCTCCAACATATCCAGCTTCTGTAAGTGTTGTGGCATCTGCTATTGCAAATGGAACATTTAAAATTCTAGCAAGTGTTCTTGCTAACAATGTTTTTCCACATCCTGTTGGTCCTAAAAGTAATATGTTACTTTTTTGAATTTCTACATCATCACTGCTTTTTTTATCATTTTCTTCATGTGCTATTCTTTTATAGTGATTGTAAACAGCAACAGATAATGTCTTTTTTGCTTCTTCTTGACCAATTACATAGTCATCTAATACTTTTTTTATTTCTTGTGGACTAGGTATTTTGTCTAAATCATTTAGAGTATATCCAACTTCTTCGTCTTCATAAACTTCAGATTCAATTATACTTGTACATAAGTCGACGCATTCATCACAAATGTACACACCTGGTCCTGCTACTATTTTTCTTACATTTTCTTGTGATTTTCCACAAAATGAGCATCTTACATTTTTAGGTACATCATTTCTTGCCATATTTAATTTCAATCCTTCCTTTTCACACTTTTTTATCATAGATATACAAATGTTTTGAAAATTATATTATATAATATTTTTAATTACATTCTTTTGTCCATTATTCCATCTATTAATCCATATTCAAGTGCTTCTTGTGCTGTCATGTAATGATCTCTTTCTGTATCTCTTTCAATAACTTCTATTGGTTGGCCTGTTTTTTCACTTAATAATTTGTTTAATTTTTCTCTTGTTCTTATCATATGATCTGCATGAATTTTAATTTCAGTTGCTTGACCTGAAATTCCTCCACCTTGACCACCTATTAATGGTTGATGTATTAATATTTCTGAATTTGGTGTTGCAAATCTTTTTCCTTTTTCACCATTTGCTAATAGAACAGCTCCAAAACTTGCTGCTAAACCAACACATATTGTTGTTACTGGGCATTTTATGTAGTTCATTGTATCTACAATTCCCATTCCATCTGTGATTGAGCCTCCAGGTGAGTTGATATACAAGAAGATTTCTTTATCAGGATCTTCTGATTCTAAGAATAATAATTGTGCAATTACTAAACTTGCTGATGTAGCATTTACATCTTCTCCTAAAAATATAATTCTATCTTTTAATAGTCTTGAGAAAATATCGTATGATCTTTCTCCTTTGCTTGTTTGTTCTACAACATAAGGTACTAAACTGTTTCTTTCTAACATAATAATCCTCCTTTTTATAAAAAGGGACGCCCTTTTTTGACAATTCCGATCAATCGTGATATCCCTTTAACACTGTTTTTATTTTAAGGAGTGTCCCCTAATCCCTTTAAACAGGGATTTTAAGGAACGTCCCTTAATCCCTTTTTACGCAAAAAGGCTGAAATGAATTATTCCACCCCAACCTTTCTTGTATTTAATCTTATTTTATTTTTGCATTTTTTACTAAGAATTCTAAAGCTTTTTCTGATTCAATTCCTGATTTTATGTATTTTCTTACATTTTCGTTTTTCATGAATTCTTCGTCATCAGCTTTTCCATAGCTTGTAGCCATTTCTTTTACTTTAGCTACTATTTCGTCTTCTGTTGCTTCTATTTTTTCAGCTTTGATTACTGCTTCTAGCATTAATCTTGATTTTATAGCTTCTATTGCTTGAGGTTCATATTCTTTTTTAACTTCTTCAGCTGTTTTTCCCATCATTTGAAGGTATTGGTCTAATTTTAATCCTTGATATGATAATCTACTTTCAATGTTTTTTAACATGTCTTCTGTTTCGTTTTCAATCATACCAGATGGAATTTCAACTTTTACGTTTTCGCATACTGCTTTTATAACAGCATCTTCTGTTTCATACTTTTGTCTTTGTTCATTTTCTTTTTCCATGTTGTCTTTGATGCTTTTCTTTAATTCGTCTAATGTGTCGAATTCACTTACGTCTTTTGCAAATTCGTCATCTAATTCTGGTAATTCTTTTTTCTTAATTTCATGTAATTTTACTTTGAATGTAGCGTCTTTTCCAGCTAATTCTTTAGAGAAGTATTCTTCTGGGAATTTTACATTGATGTCTTTTTCTTCATCAATTTTCATTCCGATTACTTGGTCTTCAAATCCAGGTATAAATGTGTTGCTTCCTATTACTAATTCGTGTCCTTCTGCTTTTCCACCTTCAAATGCAACACCATCAACAAATCCTTCAAAGTCGATTACAGCTGTGTCTCCACTTTCTACTGGTCTGTCTTCTACTGATATTAGTCTTGCATTGTGTTCTTGCATATGTCCTAATTCGTGGTTGATGTCTTCATCTGTTACATTATACTCGATTTTTTCTATTTCTATACCTTTATATTTTCCAAGTTCTGCTTCTGGTTTTGTTTGGAATACTGCTGTAAATATTAAATCTTTTCCTTTTTCAATTTGTTTTACGTCTATATCAGGTCTGCTTACAGCTTCGATATTGTTTTCTTTTAAAGCTTCTTCTAATTCAGCAGGTACTACTTCGTTGAATGCATCTTCGTAGAAGATTTCTTTTCCATAGTATTTTTCTACTATGTTCATTGGAGCTTTACCTTTTCTGAATCCTGGAATATTAAAGTATTTTGCACTTTGGAAATATACTTTTTTTATAGCCTCTTCAAATTTGTTTGCTTCTATTGTTACTTCTAATTTTACTTCATTTGCGTTTTCTGTTTTTTCAACATTACATTTCATTGTTAATTCATCCTTTCTTTTTGCTATTTTTATTGAAAAATTTGTAGATATTTTTGTTTGTTTTTCTTAAACACAATCTATATACAAATTATAGCTTTTATATTATACCATATTTTTCTTATTTTGCAAGGTTTTTTTTAGAATTTTGAAAAAATACTTGTTTTTTTTATTTTTTTATGATAGACTTGTTTATAGTCAATTTATTTTAAAAATTAGGAGGTGCAAAGATAATGGCTAAATGTGCAGTTTGTGATAAAACTCAAAGTAATGGAAATAAGCTTAGCATTACTCGTTCACATATAAGTAAAAGAAGTCCAAGAACTTGGAAACCAAATTTAAGAAGTGTTAAAGCAGTAATGGAAAACGGTGAAGTTAAAAGAATTCACGTTTGTGCAAAATGTTTAAAAGATGGTAAAGTAAAAAGAGCTTAGTGATAAGCTCTTTTTTGATTTAATATTCTTATTTTTACACTAATCTTGAAATACAAATTCCAATAACAATAAGTCCTAAAATAACTCTATAAATGGCAAACACTTTAAAACTACCTTTTTTTAAATAATCTAGCAAGAATTTTATAACTATTACACCTACTATAAAGCTAGCTAAAACTCCAACAACAAAAGGAATATTAAACACAAAATCCTTCATTTTAAACAACGCTGCAGCTGCAACAGTTGGAGTTGAAATTAAAAATGAAAATTTTGCAACAGATTCTCTATCAAGTCCCATTGCTCTTCCAATTGTAACTGTAATTCCTGATCTAGATGTACCAGGGAAAGCAGCAGCAATTGCTTGAGACATAGAAATCCATAAAGATTGTTTTAAAGTTATATCTTTATATTTTGTTTTTGATTTTGCTTTTTTATCAACTAAGTATAAAATAATACCCATAATTATTAAAGAAAATGCTATTAAAAACATTTCTATCATTTTTTCTTCAACACCAAAACCAACTGCAAGTTTTTCAATTATATATTCAGATAATTTATCTAAAACCAAACATAAAATCCCTGTTGGAATTGCTGATATTACAATATACCAGAATATTTTTCCTTCTGTTGATTTTTCTTTTTTAACAACTTGTTTATATCCTCCCACTAATAATTTTATCCAATCTTTAAAAAAGAATAAAACTATTGCAAATAATGTACCAATATGTAATGCTACATCAAATGATTCACTTATTTCTGACCATCCAAAAATCCATGGAAATAAGTTTAAATGTGCTGAGCTCGAAACTGGTAATAATTCTGTTAATCCTTGAACTATTCCTAAAATTAGTGCTTGTAAAATTTCGTTCATATTTTTTCCTCTTTTCTTTTGATATTATCAATATTCATTTTTACATTTCAATTGACCATTTTATATATTTTGCTGTTGATACTGGTGATACTTTTCCTGGTAAAGCTAGTGCCCATATTGTTTTTATTTTTCTTCTTTCTGCAGCTTCAATATCTATTCCACCTGGTCTTGAAGCTAAATCAATTAATAGCGAATCTTCTTTTATGTATTTCAATCTTTCATCTGTTAATATTAGACTTGGAACTGTATTTATAATAACGTCGAATTCTGATAATTCTTTTCCTAATTTGTTAATATCGGTTGAATTGTATCCGTTAACATCAATCCATGCTAAATCTTGTTTTTTTCTAACTGCACAAGTAACATATGCTGACAAAGCTTTTAACTTTTGTGCTAAAACTTTTCCAACTCTTCCAAATCCCAAAATAAGAATTTTACTACCATGAATATTTATTTGTGTATTTGAAATTATTAATTCAATCGTTCCTTCAGCTGTTGCAATCGCATTAGAAACAGCAAGTTCATCCATTTTCATAACATCAATAAAATCAATATTTTTTTCACTTAATTCATTTACTACTTCTTGTCTTAGACTTCCAGCTATTAATTTTTTCCCATCCAATAAGGCAAGTAACTTTTTTATAGATATTTTTTCATCACTAAATGGAGTATTAATATTCACTCCATCACCTGAAAATGGTATTGGTGCAACTATAGTGTCTGAACTTTCAATTACTTGAGACAAACTTCCACATTTTTTTATTTTCTTTATAGAGTTTAATTCTTCTGATTTTTCCAATCCATAAATAGCAATATTGTTATTTTCTTCAACTAATAGCTTTGCTAGCTTTACTATTCTTAAATCTCCACCAATAATAGCAAAATTTTTATTCATAAAATCCCTCTTTTCGTAAATATTTATTTTTATAAGAATATAATATTCTTGTAAAATTATATTTACATTTCAGAATTTTATGAATATTAAACATTTTTACTATTCTCTTTCTCTGTCATAATAATTTTGTTGTATTTGATTTTCGTTCATTTCATTTTGACTATTTTTTAACATTTTTATATCACTATAACTTAAGTTTCTTGTTATTTCAAACATATCTTCAAGATGCGCTTTTGCAACCTTTTCTTTTTCAGTCATATTTTCATTTTCTTTTTCTGGTTCAATATTAAATGGTATAGAAATCCTTGCAAGTACAGGTATAAAAATTGGATCTTTTTTTATTTTAGGTACAACTCTTCCTGCATCTAAATCAATGGCAACATTTGCATATTGAATTGCTTTTTCTTTATCATTTTTAACCATTGCAATTTTAGATAATTCGTAATAACTATCAGCTGCTAAATATTCATCATCAATAACCTGCATAAAATATTTTTCTGCTTCTTCAAGTTCTTTATAAATTAAAGAAATTTCTGCTAAAGAATATTTTGAATTATACGATAACGAATTGATTTCTGCTGCTTTTTCATAACATATCTTAGCATTTTGAAAATCATTAAGCATTGTATATGCAATTCCTAAATTATAATTCAAATCAAAACTTAATGGATTATATTTTAATGCATCCTGATATATATTAACTGCTTCTTTGTACATTTGTTTATTAATTAAGATATCTCCCAATAATTCTGTTGCTTTGTAGCAATCAGGCTTTTTATGTAATAAATTAAATAACATCTCTGCTGCTTCATCTTGTTTATCTAGTCCTGTTAATAATTCTGCAATTTTATAATATGAATCATAATCTTGTTTATTAGCATCAACTGCTTGTACATATTCATCAATTGCTTTTCTCATCCCACCTTCTTGTTCATAAACTTCCGCTAACATCTTATGGCCTATATAATTTTCTGGATATTTTGTTACTAGATTGATTAATTGTTCTTTTGCTTTTTTATTATTTCCTACTTTTAAATAAATCTTTGCTTTTGTAACACTTACTAATTGTATTAAAGGTATTCCTTTTTTTTCAATTACAAGTATTGCTACAGGAATTAATATTCCTAATAAATATTTTAAGATTATAAAAAAGATTCCAAATTCTTTTTTTGCAAATACTGCTATAAAATTTAATGTTATTCCAATTGCTTGCATTACTAATACTGTGATATAATTCGTATCATTTTTTCGGAATACTCTAAAAAAAATTAGGACAAATAACGCAAATGCAAATATTGTAAAAATAAGTTGTTCTAATATCATTTTCTCTTCTCCTTTTTATTTCTTTAATATTTTATTTCATTTTTCGTCATTTGTCTAGTGTTTTGTTACATTTTTTATCAACCATCAAGGACGTTGATTACTTGGTTTTTTTTGACCATTTAATCAACGTCCCCATTGGTTAAAATTTTAATATGTATTTGAATAAATTTTATAATCCCTCAAAATTTTTCTTACATAATTATTAGTCTCCTTATATGGCACATTTTCTATATCAGACCCATCTGCCTTAATAATGCCTTTTTCAATCCAATTATCAACAGTTCCAATACCAGCATTATATGCTGTAACAGCTATTTCTACATTTTTATATCTATCTATTAAATACGAAAGATATTTAGTACCAATATTTATATTTATATCAGGATTTAACAACTGTTCTTCCATCTCTCCATTTGAAATCTGTAACCCAGCTTTTTTAGTAACTTCCTGAGCAGTACTTTTTATTAATTGCATAAGACCAATTGCATCTTTACCTGATTTAGCATCAGAATTAAAATTACTCTCTGCCTTTATAACAGCGTAAACTAAGTTTTTATCAACCCCATACTCTTCAGAATATTTTTCTACATATTCTGAATACTCTTTTTTATAAATTAATTTTATTATCTTGGGTGGAGCAACTACTGCAATTGCCGCACATAAAACAATCAATATTAAAACAATTATAACTTTTTTCTTATTTAAAACAATCACTATAATCACTCCTTTTTGTCCATTTCAGAAACGTCCCCAAATGGACAAATGGACAAATTATTTACATTCGTACCAGTTTTCTGCTTCTGAAACATCTGCAATTAATGGAATTTTTAAAGAAATAGCACTTTCCATCTTTTCCTTAACAATTTGTTTAACCTCTTCCGCTTCTTTCAAAGGTGCTTCTATCATCATTTCATCATGTACTTGTAATACAATCTTTGATTCTAAGCCTCTATCACGCAATTCTTTATAAACATTTATCATTGCAATTTTCATAATATCTGCTGCAGTTCCTTGTATTGGTGTGTTCATTGCTGCTCTAGCTCCAAATTGTCTAACCATATAATTACTTGATTTTAATTCTGGAATATATCTTCTTCTATTAAATAATGTTTCTACATATCCTGTTTCTTTTGCTTTTTCTGTCATATTGTCCATAAAGTTTTTTATTCCTTTATATTGCTCTAAATATTCTTCAATATAAACTTTTGCTTGTTTTCTAGATATTCCAAGTTGTTCTCCTAAACCAAAATCACTTATTCCATAAACTATTCCAAAGTTTACTGCTTTTGCATTACTTCTTTGTTCCTTTGTTACTTCATCAATAGGTGTTTTGAATACTTTTGATGCTGCTTGCTTATGGATGTCTTCTCCATCTTTAAATGCTTGAACCATATGTTCATCTTCTGACATATGTGATAAAACACGTAATTCAATCTGTGAATAATCAGCGTCTATATATACTTTTCCTTCTTCTGGTTTAAATATTTTCCTTACTTGTTTTCCTAGTTCAAATCTTGTTGGTATATTTTGAAGATTTGGCTCTGTTGAGCTTATTCTTCCTGTTGCTGTTATTGTTTGATGGAAAAATGAATGTATTCTTTTTGTTTTTGGGTTGATATATGGTTTTAATCCCTCTACATAAGTTGAATTTAATTTCATTAATTGTCTGTAATCCAATATTTCTGATATTATTGGATCTTCTTTTTTTAATTTTTCCAATACATCAACATCTGTCGAATATCCACTTTTTGTTTTCTTTATTACTGGAAGCTTCATTTTTTCAAATAAAATTTCTCCTAATTGTTTTGTTGAATTGATGTTGAATTCTTCTCCAGCCATTTCATATATCATTTTTGTTTTTATTTCTAGTTGTTCTTTTAGTTTATTTCCAAAACTATTTAATTCTTCCTCATCAGCATACATTCCGTTCCATTGCATATTTGCAAGGACTTCTACTGTTGGCATATCTATATTGTTAAATAAATCTACAGCATCTATTTCTTTTAACTGTTTCATTGTTTCTTCTTTTATTCTATAAATTAAATATGAATAAAATGTGAATTTTCTTTGTTCTTTTTCAAATTTTTCTTCATTTTCTTTTGATGAATCTTCCATACTATCAAATAAATTAATTTGTTGTGTTTCTTTTTCGTTTAAATCTTCAGCTAATACTTCATTTACATCTATTTCAAGATATTGTTCTGCCAAATTTTCTAATGCTAATTTATTATTAGTTGGATTTAAAATATATGCTGCAATTTTTGTATCATAGCTTATTCCTTTTAAATCAATATTTTCTTGTTTTAATAATATATATGTTCTTCCTAAATCTATTCCAATTTTTTTGATTTCTTCATTTTCAAAAACATCTTTTAATTCTTGGATATTTTCATTATTTATTTGAACATAATATGCTTTTGATTTTTCATCATCTTCTACAAATACTGATATTCCAACTATTTTTTCTTTTATGATTTTATCTTGATTTTCATCTTTTTCTGTATTCAAACAAAAAATCATTTCTTTTTTATTTGATATTATATCTTTCAATTCTTCTATTGATTTTGTTTCTATATCATATTCATCTTTTAAATCTTTTTCTAAATCTGAATTTGATACATTTCCAGCTTCTGATAACAAATCAAATCTTTCTATATATCTCTTAAAATTCAATTCTTTAAACAATTCCAAAACTTTTGGCTTGTCCCACTCTTCAACTCTTAATTCTTCTAATGTATCTTCTATTGGAACATTTAAATTGATTTCGCCAAGCGTTCTTGAAAGATAAGCTAATTCTTTATTCTCTTCAATTTTTTCTTTTTGTTTTCCCTTTAAATCTGCCTCTCCAGCTTCTAATTTTTTATACAAATTATCAATTGTTTCATACTTTTGAACCAATGAAAGTGCTGTTTTTTCTCCTATCCCAGGAACTCCCGGTATATTATCTGATGTGTCTCCTTGTAAACCTTTAACTTCAATTAATTGTTTTGGTTCGATTCCATAAACCTCTTTAACTTTATTTCTATCAAATATTTCTGTTTCAGTTTTTCCAGCCTTTGTTCTAGGAATATGAATTTCTACCTTATCTGTTGCAAGTTGAAATGTATCTCTATCTCCAGATAAAATAATAACTTTTAGTCCTTGATTTTCACCATATCTTGAAAGTGTTCCTATTACATCATCACCTTCAAAACCTTCTTTTTCAACTATATCAATATTCATAGCCCTTAGTACATCTTTTATTATAGGCATTTGTTCAGCAAGTTCTGTCGGCATTCCTTTTCTATTTGCTTTATAACCTTCATACATTTTGTGTCTTGCCGTTGGAGCTTTTAAATCAAATGAAACTGCCATATAATCCGGATTTTCTTCTTCAATCAATTTAAATAAAATTGCAAGAAATCCATATACAGCATTTGTATATGTTCCATCTTTTGTTGTTAAAGCTTTGCTTCCCATAATTCCATAAAAAGCCCTATTCATAATACTGTTACCATCTATTAACACTAATTTTTCCATTGTTGTTCTCCTTTAAATTTAGTTATTATATGTATTTACATATAATATATCTCCAATACATTCGTACCCTCTTTCTCTATCATATCTATCTAAATATCCATAATATTCATCTTTTGTTACATATACATCTTCAAATTTTCTACCAGTATATTTTTCAATACATCCAGCATAAGACCAATATGTTCTAAATGCATTATCAGCATATGCCGATTTATTTTTTATTACGTTAAAATAGGCATCATTTTTTCTTCCAAGAGTCATTATACCAATTGTTTTCGTTACTTTTATTCCAGTTTCATTTTCATAATTAGATATATATTGTTCAATTTTTTCAACATCTTTTTTTTCTAATTCATTAACTTTTTTATGTTGTAAAATTATTAATTCGTAATTTGTCAATGTTATTATAACAAAACTGCTTAAAACTAAATAAGAAAAAATATTTAATAAATTTCTTCTAGTTAAAAAATCGGTTTCAACATAAAATAATAAAAATACAATTCCTACTATTGCACCAAGTGAATTTTTTAATCTCCCTGCCGCACTACTTGATAATGATGTTATATTTATTCCAAATGCTACAATAATAGCTACTGCAACAATAATTAAAAAACTTAATGAAATAAATTTAAATTCTTTATCTTCTTTATCATTTTTTAATTGATATGCTATAGAAAGTAATGCAATAGAAATTATAAAATATAATAATGCATTATAGGGAAATAATCCAGCACATCTTTTCATTCTATCATTAAATGTTCTAAAAATAAATTTTAAATTTTTAGGTATATCACTTAATTTACCATATCTTATCTGTTCCATATTAAGTATATGTCCAACAATTTTTACCAAAATCAAATCAAACACAATTCCAATTACTGCAATTACTCCACATTGAATCGTATCAATTATTATCTGTTTTATGTTATTTTTATTTTTTAATATTGTAAATAAAACTGTATAAGTAATAAATAAACCTATTGTACCTTGATACATCATTACTCCTATTATAGTTAGTATTGATGATTTTAAGAAATATTTATTATCTTTTTTTACTAAAATATTTGCAGAAATTATAAACAATAAAATACTTATTGACATTACAATACTTTCAACAAAATATAAATTTTCCAAATACATAAAATTAAATATAGTTATATAACAAATTACAGTTAAAGCAATTTCTTGATATATATTTTGTGTATCTTTATATTTTTTTATAATATTTTTTAAAACAATTACATTTATATTTGAAATCATCAATGCCAAAAATAATGTTAAAAATACATATGCTTCTATTGATATATTTATTTTTTCCGCAATTAATCCTAATAATGCCATAAATACTCTTCCATCATTTAATGAATATTTTATTGCATATTCATGATATCCTAAATGAAATATATTATATGAATCTGTCGCATAATGCCCCTTTAATAGTGGAAAAAATATTATTACCGTTATTAAAAAAATTACTAAATATATTATTAAATCTTTTTTATTTACCTTTTTCATTAGTATCTCCTTCCTTGTAATAAATGCGACAACAGTCCCAGACTTTTTTGTCGCATTCATATTATATACTATATGTTTTTTTAAAACAAGTTTTTTAAATAATAAAAGTAAAAAAACCTAGACAATGAAATTTTCATTATCTAGGCGAAAATTATTTATCGTATCCAGGAATTTTATAATTAATTTTAAATGGTGTTCTATCTCCTTTATATAAATCACTACAAAGAAAATATTTTTCACCGTTATTATTTAAATCCCAAGTACAATCTACTAAATACCAGTCATTTTCAATTTTTACAATATTCCAAGCATGATATCTTTCATCTGATAATTTTCCAAGATAACCATCAACAGTTACACATTCAAGATTGCATAAATTACATATATATTTAAATGCATCTGAAATGCCATCACAAATTGCTTGTTTTTTTACAATTGCTCCATATATGTTTTGAGTAGTATTCGTATTATATTGACATAAAAATTTCTCATCATAGTTTTCAAAAAAAATATTACTCATATCTTCTGATGAACTATAATAGTTCACGTTCTCCACAATCCAATTATGGATAATCCGATATTTTTCTATTTTCTCGGATGTTCTATTTACTGTTTGCACAAGGTTTTCTATTTCAGAATTAACTTCTTCTAATTTTGTAAAATATTCATCTTTGTTATAGTAATACACAGAAGAAAAACCATATTTTTTATTTTCTTCTCCTTCAAAATATGAACCCCAACCCCATCTTGAATCAATTTTCATTAATTCTAATTCTGGATGGTCTTTTCTGGCAAATTCAAATCCTCTTGATTCCTCTTTCCATTCATATTCATCACCATCACAAAACAAATAAACAGGATTATCTTTCTTTTCTGATGAATTTAAATTCACAAGAAAATCATAATACATTTTTTCTGGAGTGCCTTTTTTTAAAGATTCCCAATATTCAGATTCAAATTTTGATTTATATGTTGTATCCAAAAAAGAATTATAAGCATATTTTTTTGATTTTGCTTCCTTCCAAAAACTATTTGCAACATTTGATGTTTTTCCTTTTGTTTTTACTACAGTCATATTTGTATATATTGTAAATATTACTAATACTGATATTATTGAGACTGCAACATACCGTAAATTTTTCATTTTTTATCCTCCTTAAT
>CAZHCX010000014.1:0-11201 GCA_964531445.1 uncultured Clostridium sp.
GTATTAAAATATTTAAGAGAAAGAGAAGTAGTTCACTTCCAAAGATTTGGCGAGGCCTTGCGTGGAGTTCAAGACAAGTTGGCAGAAAAGAAATTTTATATGAATCAAAGAAATGAAGACTAAAATTTAAAAATAAAAGGAACGGAAATTTTGATAAGATATCAAAATATTTTGTTCTTTTTGAAATGGTCGAAGTATTAGCAAACAAGAAAGAGTAATAGTTTTGTAAAATTATTACTCTTTTATAATTTTAAATATAAATAAAACAAACTTTGCATATAACAATACATAAAATTATTGAAAAAGACGTTCAAATAGTATAAGATATATTTAACAAAAAATTTAAATTATAGGGATGATATATATGAAAAATAAATACAAAATAATAACTTTATGCGGCTCAGTTAGATTTAAAGAAGAGTTTTTAAAAACACAAGAAGAATTGACGTTAGATGGTAATATAGTTCTAACTCCAAACTTTTTTACAAAAAAATTGGATATGAATAAAGAATTTAAAACTATGCTAGATGAAATGCATAGACAAAAGATAGATATGTCAGATGAAATTTATGTTATAAATTTAGGTGGATATATTGGCGAAAGCACAAAATCTGAAATTGAATATGCAAAATCAAAAGGAAAAGAAGTTGTTTATTTGGAAAATTAGATTAAAGGAGAACTTTATGTTTGAAGATGTATATTGAAATGTCAGGTGAAAAAGCAAGATCTGTTACTGAATTTAAAGAATTAGTACCAAATATGACTTTTAAAGAGTTTAATTTATATATTTAAAAAGTGAAGAAATTTTATATGAAATAAGAAAGATACAACAATCTGCAATTTTGCAAGAAAGTATTGAAGCAAACTTAGCTAGAGAACGCGGATTAAATGGAATGAGAGAATTCTTAGATTCTAAAGAAGGAAGAAAACAATTTGGCAGATTTGAATTTGCACAAGATAAATATTCGAATGGTGTAACAACATCTTTTCCACACGGTTTGCAAATTCCTGGTGGTGACATAGATATAAAAGATATAAAAAATGAAATGATAGATATTACTTTAAATATAAAGAGAGAATTAAAGGAAGAACTTAATTTAAATTTAGATGATATAAAATATAAAATTGAATTTATAGAATATCCATCACAAACGAGAAATGCTTATGGTTTTACCCTTATGTGAAATAAAGAATTATTACATCTATAAGAGAGATTCTGCATATCTCTTGCAAAATAAAAACACCTACAATCTTTTAAATTGTAAATGTTTATTATTTCTGATATTCAATTATAAAATATTAATTTTTATCATTTTTTATATACTTTGTATTTCTTCCACTACCAAGTATAATTACTGAGCCATCTTTAACCATTGCCCCTAAAACTGCTTCAACAGTTGTTGGACTTATATCAGGTAAAATCTTACATATTTCAGATTTTGATATAGGTGTTAAGTTGTTTAGAATTGTGGCTTCAACTCTAGCTTTTTTAGTGATTTTATTACTATTAACAACACTAAATCTCTTGTCTAGTTCTTTATAACACATATATAAAGTAGATAAAAAGTTCTCTATAAACGGAATATAAGTATGTTCATTTTCTAACCAATTAATAGAAGATAATCTTAATGCTTCATAGTAATTTCCTTTGCTATTATTGATTTGTTCTTCAAATGAAACATATTTACCTACATCAAATCCGTTCTTATATAATAGCAATAAAGTAAGTAATCTAGACATTCTACCATTTCCATCTCTAAAAGGGTGTATACACAAAAAATCAAGAATAACACAAGGGATTAATAGTAATTGATTTATATTTGTATTAGAACAAGCATCGTGGTATGCAAGTACAAGTTGTTCCATAGCATTTGGTGTTTCCTTTGCATCTAATGGTTTAAATCTCATTTTTCTATTTCCTTGTTTATCTTCTTCTACAATATAGTTTTGATTTATTTTATATTGTCCTGCATCTTCTACCCCTGTATATGACATCATAATTTCATGTAATTTTAAAATTGTGCTTTCACTAAATTCTATATCTTCATAATGTAAATGAATTTCGTTTAAAGCATCTCTATATCCTGCTATTTCATTTTCGTTATGATTTAATGGTTTACTATTTTGATTTACTATTTCTTCAATACGTTCATCACTAGTTATTATTCCTTCTATTGCATTTGAACTTTTAACAGATTGAACTACTGCAATTTTTTCTAATTCAGTAAATATTCTTTCATATTCATCTTTTCTAATATTAGCTCCAGTTTTTAAAGAATAAATTGTACTTGTAATATTGATTAGGTTAGCAGGTAATAAACCATTATCCAAAAATGAATAATCAAATTTTTTCATACAAAAACCTTCTTTCTGCATATTTTTCTGCACTTTTTATAATTATCTGCATATATTTTATCATTTTATATGCAGAAAGTCAATGGCTATCTGCACATACTTTGCTATTTTATATGCAGATAATATTTTGTATATGCAGTAAATTTTTAAATCAATTATACGAAATAAAGATGTATTAAAATATTTAAGAGAAAGAGAAGTAGTTCACTTCCAAAGATTTGGCGAGGCTTTGCGTGGAGTTAAAGATAAGTTGGCAGAAAAGAAATTTTATATAAATCAAAGAAATGAAGACTAAAATTTAAAGGTAAAGAGGAACGAAAATTTTGATGAAATGTCAAAATATTTCGTTCTTTTTGAAATGGTAGATAATGAATTTGAAAAAATTGAACAAATTCTGAATATAACAATACATAAAATTATTGAAAAAGACATTCAAATAGTATAAGATATAATTATCAAAAATTAAAAATAAAGGATGATATATATGAAGAAGAAATATAAAATTATAACATTATGTGGTTCAGTTAGATTTAAATAAGTTTTATCTTGTATTATGATAAAAATGGTGTGCACCAAATTGAGCATACTAATTGAGAAAGAGCCGAAATTTATGATTTTTCTTCTGAAGAAGAAGTTATTGATATATATTGAATTGGCAGGTGGAAAAGCAAGACCTGTTACTGAATTTAAAGAATTAGTGCCAAATATGACTTTTAAAGAATTTAATTTATATATAAATAGTTTGGATAGCAAAATATAAATGATTATATAATATTAAAAAATAGAAAAAGGAGGAATAAAATATGAAACTAAGAGATTATTGTAAAGAAGATGCCAAGGAAATTTGTAAATGGATAAATGATGAGAAATCATTAAGATTATGGTCAGCAGATAGATATAAAAACTTTCCAATAACTGATGTGGACATAAATAGCAACTATGATGAATGTATTAAAAATGGAAATTTTTATCCAAAGACTTTAATAGATGATTGTAATAATATAATTGGACATCTTATTTTAAGAAATCCAAATGGTAATAGAGAAATCGTTAGGCTTGGTTTTATTATAGTTGATGATAGTAAAAGAGGTAAGGGATATGGAAGAAAACTTGTTGATTTGGCGATAGAATTTGCACAAAAAGAGCTGAATGCTAAAGAAATTAATTTAGGTGTTTTTTCAAATAATAAAAGCGCATATAACTGTTATGAATCATGCGGTTTTAGAGATATATCAATAGAAGAAAATGCATTTCGTTATTATGAAGAAAATTGGGATATAATTGAAATGAAATTAATTAAATAAAGTGTTATAATTTTGTGAAAAAGGAAAAATACATACTCATTAAAAAACTGCCAAAAGCATCCAATTTGGCAGTTTTAACTTTAATTTTTAAAAATTCCAAAGCTTTCATTAATAGGATCCTTAAACAATCCAAAACTTGGAGTAAAATAAGTAAAAACAACAAAGCAAACAAAGAGTAATCCCAAAACAAAAACAGCAAAGCTTTTATCACAACGCAAATTAGAAAAACAAAGTTTATAAGCAACAAACTCGCCTAAAGCAGAAAAAACAAAAAAACTACCAATATTCAAAAATGCCAAGTTAATCCCAAAAATAGAACTGCAAATATAAAAGAAAGCAGTAATACCAATCAAAGAAAAAATAATTCCAAGAGTTTTTGCGCACAAAAAGTTTGAATCACAATTCTTTCCAAAATAAAAATACCCAACAATAGTAGAAATAAGCATAGGAAAAAACAACAATTTTAAATGTTCCCAAACACTCTCATTAACAGCAGAAAAAGAACCAACAAAATGATTACCACCAGTCCATTCAAAAATAAAATGCAAAATCACACCAAGTATCCAAGTAAAAATAACACTCAGAATTTGAAATTTAATAAGTTTATTTTTATTAACCATACAACACCTCCTGCAATAATGTATGTAACAAAAATGAAAAGTGTTTTTGATTGACAAAAAACAACACAATATATTAAAATAATAATAGGTGATTTAAATGAAAACAAAAGAAAATAAATTTAGATTAACATTAAAAAATATTGTAATAGGAACATTTTTATTTTTCTTGATTTTGTATGTTGTAATGTTTTATAAAATGTACATACCAACAAATAAATCTTATGCAAAAGAAAATGAAAACAACATAAACCAAATAGATACGAATTCGACAAAAATAAGCAATGCTAAAACAATAGATATAGATGAAATAATAAATCAAAACACAAGCAACAATCAAACAGAACAAATAACAAAAACAGAAGAAATTCTTGAATACCTAACAGAATATAGAACAAATAAAGAAATTCCGAAAGGAATAATTTACGTTGTTCAAGAGGGATTACAAGGAAAACAAGAAATAACAACAAAAACAACTTTTGATAAAGATGGAAATAAAATAAAAGAAGAACAAACAGAAGCGGAAGTTACAAAAGCAGCAATAAATAAAATTGTTGAAATTGGTGGAGCAAATTATACAGATAATTACAAAGTGAAAGTTGGAGATGTTGTTAAAATAACATCAGATATGTTAAGTGTTATGGAAGAAAATAACGAAGAAAGCAGAAAAATAACAACATTGAAACAAAATGATGAATTAAAAGTGTTAGAAATTTCATCAAACTGGTACAAAATATCATATCAAAACACAATTGGATGGGTAAAAAAAGAATGCACAATACATAAAAACCTAAATGAAAATAAACAAAATGAAAAAACAGCAAAAGGACAAGTATCAGGCGTTAGCAAGGATATACAATTAAACAAACCAAGTGGCTTAACACTTGAACAATTCAAAAAAGTTTTAACAGATTCAAAAGATAAAAATCATATATTTTCAGATAATGCCGAATATTTTTACTATATTGAAAAACAATATAATATAAATGGGTTGTTTGTTGCGGCTCTAGGAATTCATGAAAGTGCATGGGGAACATCAAAAATAGCATTAAATAAAAATAATTTATTTGGATATGGTGCATACGACTCAAATCCGTATAATGGTGCATATCAATTTGATAATTATGCAGAAAGTATAGACTTACTTGCAAGAGTAATGGTTAAATATTATTTGAATCCAAAAGGTACAAGCATATACGGTGGAGAAAAAGCAGTTGGAACATATTATAATGGCGCAACTTTAAATGGAGTAAATACAAGATATGCCACAGATAAAAACTGGGGAAACTCAATTTTTTCACATATTAAATATTTATATGGAAAAATGTAAAAAAATCTCAAAAATCCTTGATATTTTTCGTAAGTTATTGTATGATATAAAGGTATAAAAAACGTAAGAAAATAAGTGTTTTTAAGAATATAAGAAAGGGGCTAAAATAATGAAAAAAATAATAGCAGTATTCACAATACTAACAATAATATTAGGAATGTTTTTATTTGTTAATAAAACATATGCAGCAGAAAAAGCAATTGATGATACAACAGAAAGCAAATTAGTTGAAATAAAAGAAACACAAACAAAATCACTAGAAGATTATAAAGAAAAATATGGATCTGATGCATACGGATTGGTTGCATTTATTCTAAATAAAGTTAGAATATACAGTATACCATTTTGTTTCTTAGGAATTGCAATAGGTGCAATTCATCAATACATAATAGGTATTAGAAAATTAGACACACTAGAAAAAGGAATGGGACTAATTGTAACTTTTGTTACATTATTAATAATATGCCAAGTTTTACCATTAGCATTTGCAATGTTCGTAAAATTTGGAAGGGGGTAACTAATGAAAGTTTTATTTGCTGTAAGTAATGAAGAGATATCAGAATCAATCGTAAAAAAATATCAAAAAGAATATAAGGAAATAATTTCTTATAAGAATGTCTATTACTTTAACGCAATAGTAAAAGAATTACAAAAGGATAAAAATTACGATAGGATAGTAATAAGTGAGGAATTAGAAGCATTTGCTAATACACAATATAGCCAAATTGACAAATTTATATTTGACAAATTAGATAATATTAGTGATGAAGCTTCAAATTTAAAAGGAGAAGATATTCCAATAATTTTAATATGTTCAGACAGAAGAGAAAAATCAGAAGAAATGCTAGTTAAATTATTTGGAATTGGAATATACAATGCTTTACTTGGAAATGACAGAAGTGTAAGCAATGTATGTCAATTATTAAATAAACCAAGAGTAAAAAAAGAAGCTAAAATTTATTATAAAATAGATTCAGATGATGTATCATATCAATCTGAAAATGAAAATGATGTAAGCGAAGTAGAAATTCAAAACATTTTAGCACACTATAAAAGATTGGGAAAAGACGAGAAAAAATACGTTGAAAGTTTTGATAATATTGCATCACAATATAATGACACACAATTAAGAATAATAACAAAATTCTTACCTTTAAATGTAAGAGCAGTGTTAGAAGAAAAATCAGCTAAATATCAACAAATAATATCATTTAACAGTAGAATATCTGATAATCTAAGAGAACAAAGTGTTAGAAGAGAAAAAACTGAAAAAGAAGGAACTAGCGAAAAGTTATTAAAATCAGGAAATAGAGATCAAATTTTATCAAAACCTGTAGTTATACCTTCAGCTGTTAATATGAATAGTACTAAAAAATTAGCAAAAACAAAAAATCCAATAAGACCAGTTGAACCAACAAAGAGCGAAAAAGTAGTAACAGCAGTTAAAAAGATTGGACCAATGTTTGAAGATAGTGATGATTTAGAAAAATTATTAGAACAAAATCAAATACAAGAAAAAGAAACTAAAGCAGCAGAAACAAAAACAGTAGAAAAAGAACCTGTAAAGGAAGAACCAGTTGTACAAGCTCCAAAGAGAAGAGGAAGACCAAGAAAAAATCCACTTCCAACAGAAGCTGAAGCAGAGGCACCAAAAAGAAAAAGAGGAAGACCTAGAAAAAATACTGTTGTAGAGGACCAAGAAGAACTACAACTACCAGGATTAGAAGATGATGAACAAATATTACCTGGATTTAGTAGTGTAGAAAATAATGAAGAAGAAACAATTTTACCAGGTTTTGATGAAAAAGAGGATGAATTAGATTCGATTTTACCAGGATTTGAAGATTTAAAAGAACAAGAGGAAGAAGAAAATAATACAATACTACCTGGATTTGAAGAAAATGAAGAAGATGAAAAAGAAACAATATTACCTGGGTTTGACGAAGAACCAGAAGAAAAAAATGAAACAGGATATTGGAATGACAGTAGAGTTGAAACACCAAGAGCAAATATTCAAAAGTATAATTATGCAGTTGACGACGTAGATATATCAAATCTACTAACATCAGATAAAAAAGTAGCTTGCTTTATAGGAACGAGCAAAAATGGTACATCATTTATAGTAAACAACTTAGCGGAAATTACAGCAAAAAATGGTATTAATACAGCTATATTAGATTTAACAAAAAACAGAAACTCATATTATATTTATACAAAAAATGAAGAAGATTTAAGAAAAACAGCTATGAACTGTGTAAACAACTTATTACAAGGTCAGGCAAGAGGAATAGAAGTAAAAAGAAATCTAACTGTATATACATCATTACCAGATGAAACAGATGGAATTGAAAATGCAGGAAAAATACTTCAAACATTACTAAAAACACATTCATTAGTATTAATAGATTGTGATTTTGAAACACCAATGAATTACTTTGAAAAAGCACAAGAAATTTATTTGGTACAATCAATGGATATATTAACAATACAACCATTGACGGCATTCTTAAGAGAATTAAAATCTAAAAATATATTAGATGAAAATAAATTAAGAATAATATTAAACAAAACAGTTCAAATAAGAGGAATAAATGACAAAGTAATAATCGGTGGAATGTCTAACTACAATGACCCATCAATGTCATTTATGACAGAATTATTCAATAAAAACACTATAAAATATATAACAATACCATTTAATACTGAAGTTTATACAATTTATCTAGAAGGAATAATAAATTGTGAAATTTCAACAAAAGGATATCCAAAAAATATAATGCAAATATTAAATGAATTATCAAATATGGTATACCCATTAGTTTCAGGAAAATCAACTTATGTGCCACCAAGAGTAGAAAGTAATGGATTTACACCAAGCATGAACTCAACATTAAATCAAATGAAAAAAAGATATTAAAATAACATTAAGGGGGAAAAACTGTGTTAACAATAATTGTAATAGTATTAATAGTAGTAGTTTTAGGACTAATAGTATATAATCTTAATATACACAAAAAAATACAAACATACAAAAACATCAACCAAAAAATAACGAACTTATCAGTAGTACAAGACTTTATGAGTACAATTGGTGAAACATCAAAAGTTGATGATAAAATAAAAAGAATAAACGAAATATTAATAGAAAAATATGAAATTAAATATTCAACAATTGTAGTTTTTAATGGAGCAGAATATGAAATTAAAGCATCAAACGTAGATCAAAAACACTGGAAATCATTAAAATCACTTCAAGATGTAGATATGTTTAAAGATAGTGTAGCACAAGCAACCCCTAAATATGTTACAGTAAATAATGAAAGTGAAAGATTGCCATATCAACAAATGGAATTTGGAAGAGCAAAATCAGCAATCTTTTTTCCACTATATATAGATAATGTATATATTGGATACTGGATAATAGAAAGTGGAACACCACATGATTTTGATAATGTTGATACTACAGTTTTAGAAGTAATAAAAGATAATATAGTATCAGTATTAAAAACTGTAGTACATCAAAAAACACTTGAATCAATAGTTAGAAAAGATTTATTCTCAGGACTATATTCAGAAGAATATTTGTATGGAGAAGGAAGAAAAATAATAGATCAATACACAACATCAACAATGTGTATGTTCAAAATAATGAACTTAGAAGAAATAAATAATAAATGTTCTAGACAATTAGGAAATGAAGTTATAGAAAAAATAAGTTCATACATAAAGGACAATATATCAGACCAATATGTTTTTGTAAGATATATGGGACCTAAATTTGTAATAGCATTCTCTGGAGTAGAAATTAACGGAGTAGCAGAATATGTAAATGATTTAAAAGAAAAAATAGAACAAACAGAAATTGTTTCAAAAGAAGATGAAAATCAAAAAGCATATCCAAGACTAAACTTTACAATATCAACATATTATAAAGGAACAGGATTAGAAGAAATTTTGAAAAAACAAGAAGAATATTTAGATAACTGTGATATAACAGAAAGTGATATTACAAACATATAAAGGAGGAAGAAAAATGGACTTTGATAAAACAATGAGCTTTCAAGTTGAAAGAGAAGAAAATACAAAGACAAAAGAAATTTTAAAGGAAGTATATGAATCATTAGCAGAAAAAGGATATAATCCTATTAATCAAATAGTTGGATACATCTTATCAGGAGACCCAACATATATAACAAGTTACAATAATGCCAGAAATAAAATAAGAACAATCGAAAGAGATGAATTATTAGAAAAAATGGTAAAAAATTATATAGGATTAGGTTTAGATGACTAATATGAGAAAATTAGGAATTGACTATGGAGATGCAAGAGTTGGAATAGCAATTACAGATCCGTTAAATATAACAGTACAAGGACTTGAAACTATACAAAGAAATGGTTCAGATAAAATAGTTTTGAGACGCTTAGACGAAATTTTAGAAAAATATGAAGTTGATACATTAGTAGTTGGAATGCCACTTAACTTAAAAGGTGAAAAAACAGTTAGAGCAGAAAAAACAGAACAATTTATTCATAAATTAAAATGCAAATACAACAAAATGAAAATAGAAACAATAGACGAAAGACTTACAACAGTTGCTGCACATAAAACTATGAACTTTTTAGATGTCAACAAGCATAAAAAACGTGATATTGTAGATACTATATCTGCAGTATATATTTTAGAAACCTATGTAAATAAAAATAGTAATTAAAAAATTTAAATTAAAAATGAAAAAGTAGTTGCAAAAAAAATAAAAATACTGTATCATAAATACATCAATATTTAATTATATTAAATATAAATAATTAAAAATATGAAGGGAGAAAATAATTATGGACGAAAATATCGGAGGAGAAGAATTAGATAACATAGTAATATTAAATGACGAAAATGGAGAAGAAGTAAAATTCGAATTCTTAGACGTTGTTGAATTAGATGATGAAGAATATGTAGTATTACTACCAGTTTCAGAAGAAGATGAAGAGGAAGAAGGAGAAGTAGTAATATTAAAAATCGAAGACAATGATGATGAAAATTCAGAAGAAGAATCATATATTGGAGTTGAAGATGAAGAAATCTTAAACAAAGTATTCGAAATATTTAAAGAAAAATTTAAAGATGATTTTGATTTTGTAGATTAATTTTTAATAAGAGGCGGATACATTCCGTCTCTTTATTATAGGAGGAAAAACATATGAAAAAACTATCAACATATTTATTAGTAATGTTTATGATTGTATTTTGGATAATAAGAATAATAGTAACAATAAGTGCACAAATGGGAACAAACTTTATGGGAATGGTACCATTTAACGAAGCATTTGAAATCGCAATATTATTTGCAACTTTATTATGCATAATTTTAATTGCAAAAAGAAAAATGCTTGGATGCTTAGCATATATAGCATTACATGCAATTTATTATGGTGCTGATGTTACAAATAAATTAAATCTAATTGCTAATAATGAAAAGTTAACACTAACTCAAAGTACAGAATTAATGTTTTCAATAATTGGAATTATATTACCACTAATAGTATTAATAATTGTATCAATATTAATTATTGTACTAGTATTATTACAAAGTAGTA
>CAZHCX010000014.1:11211-20679 GCA_964531445.1 uncultured Clostridium sp.
TTAATAGATTTATTGTTGGATAAAAATAGAAAAGACAATCCAAAAGATAAGAAAACAGATTGGTTTTATCAAAATGAACAATTTGATAGAAAATTAGATGATAGAGCAGATAAAAATAATTATAGAACAATGTAAATTATGGAAAATAAAAAAAGTATATGATATAAAAATAAATTAAAAGCTACCAAATTTATGGTAGCTTTTTGCTGTTACAAAGGTTAACTGTTATCTTAATATACTGCCATTAATAAATTTAAAAGTTTCAAAAAGTTTATCTCCCAAATTCAAGTATTTAATTTAATGATATTATATTAACATGATAATAAAGAAATAGCAAATGATTTAATATATTTTTTATTGAAAATTATGTAAAATTATAGTAAAATATAAAAGTCAATAAATTAATTATAACGAGAATAGGTATAGATGTATAAAAGAATTAAAGGAAGTGATAAAAATAGATATGTATCAAAAAAGAAAAATAAGAAAAAACAAAAAAATTAATGAAGAAGAAAAAGTTTTCCTTCTGTTAGCATTAACTGGGTAATGGGAACACAATACAATAATATTTTATTATAATAAAAAAGAAAGGAGAATTTATGGAAGATAATAATATGCAGATTACTAATCATGATTTTTTAATATATAAAGATTCTAACAATGATGTTAAAGTAAGTGTAATGTTGATTAATGGTGATATATGGCTTACACAGGATTTAATTGCAGAATTGTTTGATGTTGGAAGAAGTACGATTACAGAACATATAAATAATATTTTAAATAGTGGCGAACTTAATGAAAAAACTTCCGTCGGAATTTCCGACATAAGTTCAGGAGGAAGAAGACCTAAAATATATAATTTGGATATGATAATTGCTGTTGGATATAGAGTTAATTCAAAGAAAGCAACTAATTTTAGAATTTGGGCTACCAAAGTATTAAAAGAATATATGATTAAGGGCGTAGTTATGGATGATGAAAGACTTAAAAATCCTAATTATATATTTGGCGAAGATTATTTTGAAGAAACACTTGAAAGAATTAGAAATATTCGTTCGAGTGAAAGAAGATTCTATCAGAAAGTTACAGATATCTATCAGGCATGCAGTGTAGATTATGATAAAAATTCTGAAATAACAAAAGAATTTTTTAAAACAGTTCAAAATAAATTACATTATTCAGTCACAGGAAACACTGCTGCAGAAATTATATATAATAGGGTAGACTCAGAGAAAGAACATATGGGACTAACTAATTGGAAGAATTCTCCTGATGGGCCAATATATAGATATGATGTAGATATAGCTAAAAATTATTTGACTGAAAAAGAGCTAAAAGATTTAAATAGAATTGTGACAATGTATTTAGATTATGCAGAAATGCAGGCAGAAAATCATAATGCAATGACTATGAGTGATTGGGTAGAAAAGTTAGATGCATTTTTACAATTTAATGGAAAAGAAATTCTACATAATGCTGGAAAAATATCTGCTAAAGTAGCTCAAGAACTTGCATATAAAGAATATGATAAATTTAAAGTAAAACAAGACAAATTATATAAATCAGATTTTGATAATTTTATAAATGAAACAAAATTAATTGGAGATAGTAAAAATGAATAATATTGATATAGTTGAATATTCTGATAAATATAAAGAAAATGTAAAAAGATTGTTAAGAGAACTGCAAGAATATATAGTTAAAAAACAGTGAATATTGATGTGTTTGGATATAATGATATAGGGAAAAATTTCTATTTTAAAAATGGTTATCATACAAGAATGATGACTGTATCAAAACAAATATAATAAAAAGGAAGTGATAAAATGGATATGTATCAAAAAAGAAAAATTAGAAAAGAAAATAAAAATGAGGACAAACAATTGCATAGTGTTCCCATTAACTGCGAGAAACCAATTTATATAAACTTCTTTAAAAACATTGATAATACTGGATTTTTAATGTTGAGATTTTTACATTTTTAATAAAAAAGAGGTGGAATTATGAAAACAATAGATAACAGAATTAAATATTATGAGTTATTAATGAATTATGATGATACTTCTAAATATATTAATTATGAATTGCCAAAAGGATATCATTATGAATTTTATAAATCAGGTGATGAGGAAACTTGGATTAATATTCATATTTCAAGTGGAGAATTCACTTCTTTTGAAAAAGGATTACAATACTTTCATGAATTTTACGATTCATTTATAGATAAACTTGATAAAAGATGCTTTTTTATTGTAGATAACGATACTAATGAAAAGATTGGAACTGCAACTATATCACTTTTAAAAAATGAAGAATATGGATATAAAGCTGCGGTTGATTGGCTAGCAATAAAGAAAGATTATCAAGGAAAAAAATTATCAAGACCTTTAATATCTAAATTTATAAGTTTAGCTCATGAATTAGGTCATGACAAAATAATACTTCATACTCAAACTACTACTTGGTTAGCTGCTAAATTATATTTAGATGCAGGTTTTGAACCATTAAATACTAATGAAGTAATTGGATGGAAAATATTAAAAAGATTAACTAATCACGAAAAATTAAAAGATTTTGAAGCAGCAACTGATGAAGAAATGTATGATAAGCGAAATATAGAAATAGAAAAACAATTAGATAATATATATGGAACAGATAACTATAATTATTCGGTTTGGTATAAAAATGATCTTCATAATGTATATGTATATTCAAATGGTAATTCTTATGAATATGAATATTTTGAAGAAGATGATAAAATAAGATTAGAAGAAATAGATAAAAAAGGAAGTGAATAAAATGGAAAATGAAAAGTTTCGACAGGCAAGTTTTAACTGCGAAAAACCAATTTATAGAAAGTTCCTTAAAACTATTGAAAATACTCACTTTTTTGAATAGAGATTTTTTCGTATTTGATATAAAATATTTTTGATATAATGAAATGAGAGGAAATTAATATGATAGATTATGATAAACTATTAAATAGTATACCAGAAGGTTTAAATCAAATTGAAATAGCAAGGTTTCTATATATAGAGTTGGGAAAATACTTTATTTATGATCCAGATGTAATTGCAGCCCAAGATATAGAAACACGTAAAAAGATAGCATATAGAGGTATAAATGAAATAACAAACAACAAAGTAGTTTGTATTTCTTTATCAAAAATATATACAGAACTTTTAAGAAGATGTGGAATTAATGCTGAAACAGTTTATATACCAGGAGATCCTAATGAACCAAAAGATATTGGACATGCATTTACACAAATAGATATAGATGGAAAAAAGGGTTCAGTAGAGTTGATTAGAGATTTAACTAATATAAAAGTTGGATTAAAAACAGAATATTTTCTGCCAAGTATAACAGAGGAAAAAATGAAAGATGCAGAAGAAAGAGGATTACTAGATAAAATTGACACTGTGCTAACGCTTGATGATAGTGAACTAAGAAAGATTGACGATAAAATTGGCTATACGTATAATCGGTCAATATTTGGATGATGTGATTAATGAATTAAAAAGTAAACTTGTTTTGCTTAGACAAGAGCCAGAATTTAGTATATTATCTGAAAAAGAATGGATAGCATTTCAAATTGATTATATTACAAAGAATATGGGACACAATGATTTAAGATGCGTAGAAAGAAGTGACTATTTTAAAAAAATAGTTCAACAATGCGTAGGAGTTGATGAAATAAAAAAGCATTTTGTTTCAAATGGTATAACTTGTTTTGATGAAAACGGGAAAATGAGAATTTTTTATATATTTACACCAATAGATGGAAGCAAGCGAATTACATATACATTAAATGATGAAGAAGAAATAATGCCAATAACACAAGACAAAATAAATGAAATGCTTCATAAAGGCTTAAGAATATTATCAAAAACAAGAAGAGAAGAATATTTAAGAGTATTATCCGATGGGTCAACATCAGAGAAAAAGGATAATAATATTTCAAGTGGTATAAGAGAGGTTGCTTTATCACCTGAAGTTATGGAAAAATTTAGAGAAGCATCTATGGTGTTTGAAGAGTTTACAAGATATACAGAAAGTAAAGGATGTGATTGGATACATGATTAATAAAAGTGAGTATGAAAAAGCATATTTGGAATTATATGAATTAATAAAAAGAATACCTTTAAAAGATAGAACTAAAATACCAAATGATTTTATTGAATTTTTAAAGGATAATATGAATTCAAATTATACTTTTGAATATGATGAAAGCAAAAATTTGTTAGATCAAGATATTATGGTAGAAACAAAAGCTTTATTAGTTCAATTATATGAAAAATATTTATCTAAACCAGAAGAAAAGGAATTTTGGAATAAATATAATATAGAATGTATGAAAATAAATGAAGATAAAAATACATAAAAACAATAATTTATATTAAAACATATTACAGTATATATAGCATGTTTTAGTATGATGATTTGAATAATATAGGAGTGAATAAAAGTGGAAAATAAAGAAGAAAAAGACTTTCGACCTGCAAGGTTTTCGTGCGATACGGGGATTTTATGAAAAATCCACTCAAACCTTTGAAAAAACTGAATTTTTAATGTTGTGATTTTTACATTTTTTATAATTTTGAGAGAAATATATTTAAAATGCTACACTATTAGAAACATTATATTGATAATAAAAGATTTAGAAAGGTAGATTAAAAATGACAGAATTAGAAAAATTAGGAATAAAAATAGGTCATTATACAAATATAGAAGGATTGACAGGAGCAACTGTTATTATACCAGATAATGGTGCAGATATTGGAATAGATGTTAGAGGCTCAGATACAGGAACTATAAATATACCAGCATATGAAATAAAAGGAGCTGATAAAACTGTAGAAGCTATTGTATTAACAGGAGGAAGTACAGCGGGGTTAGAATGTTCAATAGGAGTTATGGATTATTTGAAATCTCCAAGTGTTGTTGGTGCAGTAATATATGATAGAAAAATAGGAAAAGATGTTAGACCTAATTTACAAGATGGATTTGAAATGGCTAAAAATGCCAATTATAATAATTTTGATCAAGGAAATATTGGTGTTGGAACAGGTGCTACAACTGGGAAATGGATTTATAAAAATAGAATAAAAGGTGGCTTTGGTATTTCAATAAAAGAAATATCTGATAATACATATATAGGTGCGTTTGTTGTAACAAATGCTGTAGGAGATGTTATAAATCCGATTACTAAAGAGTATTATTCTGAGTTTGGTAAGTATGATTATAGAAATTATTACAATAAAGATTTTGGTAGTAAGAAAATTGAAAGAGGTACTAATACTACACTTGGTGTCATTGTAACTAATATTGAAATGACTAGAGAAGAGCTAATAAAAGTATCAGAGCTTGCACAAGATGGAATGGCTAGAGCAATATATCCAGTTCATACTAATTGGGATGGAGATGTTATTTTTTCAATATCACCGCATTGTAAAAATAGAGTTAAATTAGATTTGAGCTCATTTGACTTGGTAAACTACGTAGGAATTGTAGCCTCAGATGTACTAGTTGAAGCTATAAATAATGGAGTCAAAAATGCAGAGGGAATTGGTGGTTATACTGCATATAGAGATATAGAGATATAGAGCATAACTAATTTTCGATGAATTATGTTAAAGATATAAAAAAATTAATATATCAATTAAATGAGATGGCAATAATGAAAAGCAAGTGATTGGAAATTACTTGCTTTTGTGTTAAAATGTTGTAAGTACTAATTCTCTAGTAAAGGAAGTGACAAGAATAATGTAAATATTCAAATTAAAATAGGAAATGAAATTAAGCATTGTGGATAAATTTATTTAACTGATGAAATATTAACAATTTTTGAAACGATAATTGGAAAAGAAAAAATTATTTATTAGAGGACGGTTTTCTGCTTTTGAGGACTTCCTGCTTCTGGGGACGCGTCCCCAGAAGCAGGAAGTCCTCAAAAGCAGAAGCAAAAAAGATTAAATCCATTCATGATATTTCTTTATATAAATTCTTTTTGCAAAAATTGCAATTATACAATACAAAAATGCAACTGAAAATATTAATATAATGTATTCAAATGCAATTGGTACTAAGCCAATAAGAGCTCCTAAAGGAGAAAATGGTACCAATATTGCAGCTATAATTAAAGCAATAGAGGAAGCATAAACTGCTTTATGTGCATTGCTTTGAACAAAAGGCAATTTAGCTGTTCTAATTATATGCATTCCCGCTAAATTAGAAACGATACTATAACTAAACCAGATTGTCTGGAATAGAGCTACTTCTTTAACATTAAATGCAAACAAAAGTGTAGCAAATACAACCATATCGAAAATAGAACTTAAAGGGCCCCAAAAAAGCATAAAATGTTTTAAACTTTTAATATCTAATCTTTTTGGATGATTAAGAGACTCTTTATCAACATTATCAAAAGGTAAAGTCATTTGTCCAAAGTCATAAAGTAAACCTTCCACTAGCAATTGTATAGGTGTTTCAGGTAAAAATGGTAGTAAAACACTTGCTATTACAACAGAAACAACTTCTCCAAAATTGAAACTTGTTGATAGTTTTATATATTTCATTAAATTTACAAATGTACGTCTTCCGCTCTGTTACACCATCTAAAAGGACATTTAAATCTTTTTCCAATAAAATAATATCAGCAGATTCTTTAGCAATATCAACGGCTGTATCAACTGAAATACCAACATCAGAATTTGTAAGTGAAGGACTATCATTAATTCCATCACCCATATATCCTACAGTATTTCCTGAATCTCTTAAAAGCCTAACAATTCTAGCTTTTTGAATAGGGGATAATTTTGCAAAAACATTTACTTTTTTTAATAAAGTTAAAACAGCATCATCTGTTAATTTATCTATTTGATTGCCTAAAATTATTTTTTTAGATTTAATACCAACTTTGTTACAAACAGCTCTAGTAACTTCAGCATTGTCTCCGGTTAAAACAATAACTCTAATTCCAGAACGATTTAATCTTTCAATAGAGACTTTTGCACTTTCTTTTGGTGGATCTAAGAATCCAATAAATCCCATTAAGACCATGTTCTTTTCATCAGAAACCTCAAAATGATCAATGTTATTTATATCATTTTTTTGGCAAACTGCAACAACTCTTAAACCATCTTCATTGAGTTTTTTACTTATATTTTGTATATTATCTTTAATTTCTTTTGTTATAGGAAATACATCACCTTTATAATCAACTAAAGAACAAATATTTAAAATTTCCTCTACAGCACCTTTTGTAATCATTTGCTTTTTTGTTCCATCTGATACTACAACAGATAATCTTCTACGAGAAAAATCAAAAGGAATTTCATCAACCTTTTTATATTTTTCTTTATAATTTTCCATATTATTTTCTAAGCCTCTATTTATAACAGCCTCATCTATATTATCCTTTAAGCCAGTTTGAAAATATGAATTTAAGAATGCATGTTTTAAAACTCTTATATCTTCATCACCTTTGATGTCTAAATATTTTTCCAAAACAATTTTATCTTCAGTTAAAGTTCCTGTCTTGTCTGTACAGAGAATATTCATTGCTCCAAAATTTTGTATTGAATCTAATTTTTTAACAATAGTTTTCTTTTTTGACATTCTTACAGCACCTTTAGAAAGGCTAGAAGATAGTATAACAGGTAAAAGTAAAGGAGTAATACCTATAGCTATTGCAACTGCAAATGTGAAAGCTGTTATAATATCATGCTTGAATATATTTAATAAAAATATTAAGGGAATAAGAACGAGCATAAAATTGATTAGTAATTTGCTTATTTTTTCAATTCCTTTTTGAAATGCAGTTTTAGGTTTACCTTGGGAAATAGTATGAGCAATTTTTCCAAAATATGTTAAATCCCCAGTTTTTATAACTATTCCTTTTGCACTACCAGAGATTACATTAGTTCCCATAAAACAGATGGTATCTAAGTCTGCTAAACTATCTAAGTCATTATCTGATATTTCAGAATTAACAACTTTTTTTACACTATCTGATTCACCTGTTAGAGAAGACTGTCCAACATATAAATCTTTTGCTTCTATTATTCTTAAATCTGCAGGAATCATACTGCCTGCAGATAATAAGACTACATCACCTAAAGTGACATCTTTTACTGGAATTTTTACTTCTTTATTATCACGTAAAACATTTGCTGTTATAGCAACAATGCTTTGTAGTGCCTGTGCAGCTTTATTTGATCTATATTCTTCAAAAAAATCTAGAAAAGTACTGGTTATAACAAGAATCGCTATAACTAGTATATTTGCATAACTTGGGGTTTCTGGCAGATAAATATCTGTATAAATTAAAATAAGAACAATACCAAGTAAAATACAATTAAATGGTGAAAAAAGGCTTTCAAAAAAATAATTATACCATCTCTTAGGTTTAGCTTGTCTTATTTCATTAAAACCATATTTATTGATTTTTTCTTGTGCTTCACTTGATGTTAAACCATTTTCTTTTACATGATATTTTTCCATAAATTCTTCTTTTTTTAATATACATTCTTGTCCATACATTTTATTTACATTTACTTCTTCCCTAGTAACTGCCAATTAAATCATCTCCTATCAAAATTAATTACCTTAAATATTATAACACTAAATTTATAAAATGAAACATAAATAGGAAAAAAAATTACCTATAAGTATCAAGATGAATATTTTTCAGCGTTAGACTTTATAAATAACAGAGTTTATGATATAATAAGTGTCAGTGTTTAGATAGTCAAAAAAAGTAAGTATATAATAGGAGTTGAATATAAATGGAAGAGAATAAATGAATGAAAAATTAAATATAAACTGCGATAAAACAATTTATAGAAAGTCTCTTAAAAGTATTGAAAACACTCTCTTTTTAAAATCAAGATTTTTTCGTATTTAATGAAAAATAGAGTTAAGAGATAATCAATAACGAATAATATTGACTAAGCAAGTTATTTTATTAAAATATAAATTAGGGAGAAAATGTTAATGGAAATTATGTATTTTGTACATGGAACTACATTTGATAATGCAGAATCAAAATGTAGTGGATGGAAACAAGTGGAATTAAATGAATTAGGAAAAGAACAGGCAATAAAATTGGGAAAGAATACTGAATATGAATTTGATGTGATTTTTACGTCTGATTTAATTAGAGCAATAGATTCTTCAAATCTAGCATGGCCCGAAGTTGATAAAATAGAAGATAAAAGGTTAAGAGAATGCAATTATGGTGAATATGATGGACAAGACAAAAAGTTAGTAGTATATGAAGAACATATAGAGACTCCATTTCCAAATGGTGAATCACTAAAGGATGTAGAAAGAAGAATGTATAGCTTCATAAATTATTTAAAAGAAAACTTTTATGATAAAAAAATTGGAATTGTTGCTCATAGAGCGCCACAATTAGCATTAGAAGTATTAACTAAAAAAATATCATGGGAAGAAGCTATTAAA
>CAZHCX010000015.1:0-20299 GCA_964531445.1 uncultured Clostridium sp.
GTATATTTATGTCTAGATATATTATTAGTTTGTATATTAATTTAGACACAAAAAAACACATGCAACTTTTTAAAAGTACACGTGTTATTGGTACCAATGGTGGGACTCGAACCCACATGGTTTCCCGCACGATTTTGAGTCGTGTGCGTCTACCAATTCCGCCACATTGGCATCTATTTAATACTTAATTATATTAGCATATTTAAAACCAAATGTCTAGTAAAATTTATAAAAATTTTATAATTTTACTAGACAAATTTTTCAACCAAATAATCAACGTCCCCATTGGTTGCTCATTAGTTAATTATTTCAAATCCTCCAATTCTACAATATCATACTCAAAAATATTTACATTTTTAATAACAATATCAGAAAAATCATCAGACTCATCCTCAAAAGAAATAATATTAAATGATTTTTTATTTAACAAATTATAATGTAAATTAGAAGTATTAACAATCAATTTAGTTGATAAATCCATACCTACAGGTAATGTTTTATTTTGATTATCATAAAAAATAATATTTGTAAACCCAATTCCCTTTGTACCCTCTTTTATATTTAATTTATATAAATTTATTTCACTACCATCATTTAAAACAGCTTCTTTCATTTCATTTTCAGGATTTACATTAAATACATTAATTTCATTATTATCTATTTCTTTTCCAGTTATAGCTTTATAAACTGGCATTTTTTCTGGAATTATTCCTTTTTCTAAAGCATTTGAAATATTTGAAATCATCAATTGTAAATTAACTTTATAATTTATTGATCTTGTATTTCTATTTATTAATAAAATATTAAATTTATCCTTTGGTAATTCTCTGTGTTTTTTGTTATTTATCTTTTTGATCTTAGTTTTATCTTCTATAATATTTCCAAAAATATCATATTCTTCTTCGTTTAAAGATTTTAGCTCTTTTGCTTCTGTTTTTAATTTTTTAAGACTATCTTCAATATCTTCTTGTGAAGCATTATCATTTTTTACTTTATTCAAAACATCAATCAAGTCAGTTGTTGCTATAAAAATGCTATCCGTATCATCTCTATTTAAATTCTTTCTTTGAATTTGATCTAATTTTTTTCCAAATTCTTCAAAATCATCCTCATAATTAAATACTTTTTCAATTTTCTTTATAACATTTACTTCTTCTTGTTCTCCTTCAGGCAATACAGCAACTTCATCTTTATTGCTATATTTCCAGAATTCAAAAATACTCTTTTTATGGTTATCAATTTCTTCAATAAATTTTGAAGCATTTTCTATTTTTTTAGTCATATTTTTATTTTTTAATTTTAAAGCATTTACATCCATTAAAAGATTTTTCATTGTTGTTTCTAATTCTTGCAATTCTTTGTATCTTGTAATTAATTCTTCTAGTGTGTACACTTTTTTTATTGGTATTCTTTTCTTTTCTTTCTTAGCTTCTACATTAGTAGTTTTTTCTACTTTAGGCTTAACTTCAACATCTATATCTATTTCTTGTTCTTCATCATTTTTTGTTAATTTTCTATTACTCTTTTTACTATATTTAAAATAATATTTAAATTTACCAAAAAATGATTTTTTGCATTCTAAAAATGTTGATATTTGCTTTTCTTTTGCCAAATATTCTATTTCTTGACCTGCAACTATTTCTTTTAATTTTTTTAATTTTTTTGTATATAATCTAATTTGACTTTTTAACTCTTTTCTTCTCTTCAAGCCAATTTTATATTGTTCTCTTATAAATTCAACCATATTTTTATATTCTACTTTTTTTCCATCAAGATAGAATTCCAAACTTCCATTTTTATCTATATTAGTTTCAAAATTATAAAATTCAGGAAGCTCAGTTTGTAGAATAAACAAAGCTTTTGCAAGCTTATAAAATTCATTTGCTTTTTCGCTTGAGTCGAGTACAACTTTATACATTGTTTTTATTTTTTCATATACATTTGTTTCTCCAATTATTTGAATTGAAAGTTCATTTTTCTTATTATATACTTCGTAAATTGATGGCCAATCTTTTGTGAATAACCACAAATAGTTTTCAATATCTTCAAATTCATTTTTCTTTAAAATTGTATTTGAATAATTAACTCCACTAATTGGAACAAAAATTTTCCCTGTTTTCTTATTTTCTAGTTGTTTTTTTAACAAATAGAAAAACGCAGTACAATCTGTATCTTCAGTTGGAACAATCATAAAATACTTATCTGTATTTGCAGAGTAATAAATTTGCCATAAATAATTTCCATCAAATTTTATTTTGAAAGGAATTTCTTTATTTAAATTTGCCTGTTCTTTTTCAATTTTTTTAATTTCATTTATATCTAGATTTTTTAACATATTTAAAAATGTTGTATGTTTTATTATGTTTTCTTCTTTTTTATTATCTAAATATTCACACAAAGGTCTTGCCTTTTTGTATTTATCTCCTATACTTTCAAGCCTATTTGTAGGTGACAATAAAATTTGAATATCATTTATATCAACATATCTATATTGTCTATATTTTTTTTCATCATAAAATCTTGGAATTCTAAATTCTAATGGCTCAATTTTTTTAAATTTTTCTGGAATTGTATCTAAATCTAATCCTATAAAATCTAATTTATCAATTATTTCTTCATTACTTTCTTTTTTTCTTCTAGGCAATTCAAATTCTCCTTTCATGTATTAACATTTCATTCGTTACTACATTATGACATTATAAAAACTATCAAATTCATATCCTTGTTGTGATAAATATTCTATTACTTTAGGTAAAAAATCAACAGTTACTTTTTTTGCTTGTGCATCATGCATTAAAAGTACTAAAGTGTTTTTTCCCTCTGTTGTCATTTGTAAATTATTCATTAAATATTCTTCTGTAGGATTAACTTTTTCCGAATCACCTGTTAAGGAATTCCAATCAATATTTAAAATACCGTTTTGTTCAAGAATTACAGCAGCTTGATTTTTTATCTCTGCATATTTTCCGCCTATTAGTCCTCCTGGAAATCTAAACAAATGTGAATTATATTCTGGCACATTAATTGTATTTGCTACAATTTGATTACATTGATTAAACTCATTTAAAACTTGTTCTGGTGAAGAATAAATACTTGAATATTTGTGGGAATATCCATGATTTGCAATGTAATGTCCTTCGTTATAAATTCTATTTGTTGTCTCTGGAAATTCTTCAACTTGAGTTCCTAGAACAAAAAATGTTGCTTTTATATTATATTGATTTAAAATATCTAAAATTGCTTTTGTGTTATTAGATGGTCCATCATCAAATGTTAAAAATACTCTTTTAACTTCACTATGATAAATATTTTGCAAATTTTGTTTTCCCTTTTCTGTTAAATTAGGAATTTTAGCAAGCCTCTCTTCTTCCCTTTTCTTTTCTAATTCTTCTTGCTGTTTTTGTTGTTCAATAATTTGAGCAGTATATTCGTTTATTTTATTGACTCTTTTTTGTGTGTCAACCATATAATAAACAACAAAACACAAAGTTATAATAGTTAGAATTGCAACTACTATACTAAAAATTATTCTTTTTTTATCGACATATTTCTTCATACTATAAATATTATAACCTTGATATTGTTCTTTATTATGAAATAATCCCATATACTGCTCCCACTTGTAACAAAGGGATTTTTTACTTTATATTTCACTATTTGTTAGTGACAAAATGTTCATCCCATTTGTTACATTATTTTTTCATTGCTTCTTTTATATATTCTACTTCCTCTTCTGCATTTAATCTCATAAATATTGGTTCACCTTTTTCAATTACTTTTAAACCTTTTAATTTGTCGTATTCTTTTAGGCTTTGCCATGTTTTTAAACTTTCATCTTCAACACCAATTTGTCTTAAAATATTGTTTGATGTTTCTTCCATAAATGGTCTTATTAATATTGCTATTTTTCTTAAATTTTCTATTAAATGATACATTGATGATTGTAATTTTTCTGTTTGTTCTTCTTTTGCAAGTGCCCATGGCATTGTTTCATCAATGTATTTATTTGTTCTTGATACTAAATTCCAAATTTCTTGAATTGAATTTGCAATTTCAAAATTTTCAAATAGTTTTTCGAATTTTTCAATTTGAACATTGCATACTTCTTCAATTTCTTTATCAACTTCATTTGGTGTACCATTATATTCTGGAACTTGTCCACCAAAATATTTGTTAACCATTGATACTGTTCTGTTTAATAAGTTACTTAAGTCATTACATAAATCATAATTATATCTTTCTACAAATGATTCTGGTGAAAATAATCCGTCTTGTGATGATGGTAATTCTCTTAATAAGAAATATTTTGTTGCATCCAATCCATATCTTTCAATTAATATTTCTGGATAAATTACATTTCCTTTTGATTTACTCATTTTTCCATCTTTCATCATAAACCAATTGTGTACAAATACTGTTTTTGGCAATGGTAAATCTAATGCCATTAAGAATATTGGCCAATAAATTAAATGGAATCTTGCAATATCTTTTCCAACAACATGTACATCAGCTGGCCAATATTTATTAAATAATGTTTCATCATTTGACATATATCCTAATGCTGTTATATAGTTTGTTAATGCATCTAACCATACATAAATTACGTGTTTTGGATCTTTTAACACTTGGATTCCCCATTTGAATGAAGTTCTTGTTACACATAAATCTTCTAGCCCTGGTTTAATAAAGTTGTTTATCATTTCTTGTTTTCTGTATTCAGGCTTTACAAAATCTGGGTGTTCATCATAGTATTTTAAAAGTCTATCTGCATATTTTTTCATATTGAAGAAATATGCCTCTTCTTTCATTGGAACTACTTCTCTTCCACAGTCTGGACATTTTCCATCTACTAATTGTGTTTCTGTAAAGAATGTTTCGCAAGGGATACAATATAGTCCTTGGTATTCTCCTTTATAAATATCTCCTTGTTCCATAAATTTGTCAAATATTTTTTGAACTATTTTTTCGTGTCTTGACTCTGTTGTTTGAATATAGTCATCATATTTGATGTCCATTTTTGCCCATAGTTCTTTTGCCATTGCAGCCATTTCATCTACATATTCTTTAGGTGTTTTTCCTGCTTCTTTGGCTTTTATTTCTATTTTTTGTCCATGTTCGTCTGTTCCTGTTAACATGTACGCATCTTTTCCTTTTAATTTGTTATATCTTTTTAAAGTGTCTGCTACTACTGTTGAATATGCAGTTCCTATGTGAAATTTTCCACTTGGATAATATATTGGTGTTGTTACATAAAATGTATCTTTCATTTTTGTCACATTCCTTCCTTTTTAATAGTAATTTTTTATGTTTAATCTGCTTATTTTGTGTTGTTTTTTCTTTTTACTATTATTCTCTTTTTTTCTTGTCTATATTATCACATTTTAGGGCTTTTGTCTAGGAATTTATGATAAAAATGTATTGTTTCATTTTTTTCAATGTGTTATAATCAAACAAAAAACAAGGAGAAAACTTATGAAAAACTTTTTTATAATATTAGCAATGAAAATACTAAATTTTGCACTAAAAATATGTCATAAAAACGGAGGAAACTTTCTAGGAAAAATAGCTTATGACTGGAATCCACAAATATTCAAATACTTTAAAGTGAAATGTCCAGTAATTGCTGTATCAGCAACAAACGGAAAAACAATGACAAACAACTGCATTGGACATACTCTAAAAACAGCAGGATACAAAGTTGTAAGTAACATTGAAGGAAACAATATGGAAACAGGAATTTTATCAACAATCCTAAAAAATTGCACACTAACTGGCAAAATCAAAGCAGACTACCTAGTTTTTGAAGTTGACGAAAGTTATATCCCTGTTGTATTTAAAAATTTCAGATTAGACACATTAGTAATTTTAAATTTCTTTAGAGACCAACTAGATAGAAACGGCGAAGTTGAATCCTTAATACTAAGAATAAATGATTTTTTAAAAACTTATAATGGTAATTTAATTTTAAATAATGATGATCCAAATGTTTCAAGACTTGGAAAAGCAAATCCATCAAATAAAAATGTAAAATATTTCAGTGTAGAAAAATATGAACACGCAACAGAAAAAATCAAAGAAGCTGGAGAAGGAAAATTCTGCCCATTTTGTAAAACAAAACTTGAATATGAATATTATCAATACTCACATGTTGGAAAATTCAAATGTCCAAACTGCGATTTTGGCAATAACGAAATTTATAAAATTGCAAAAAAAATTAACTTAAAAAATAGATGTTTTGAAATAGAAAACAACACATTTAAAATTAACGGAAACAGCATTTACTTAATATACAACTTTACAGCAGTTGCAACAGTTTGCGATTTATACAACATTCCAATCGAAAGCATCAAAAAATCTTTTGAAACATTCAAACTAAACAATGGAAGATTAGAAGAAATCAAAATTAACAATGTACCAACAATTATCAACCTAGCAAAAAACCCAACAGGATGTAATGTTAGCCTTCGTATTTTAAACGAAGATAACTCAGAAAAAGAATTACTATTTGTTTTAAATGACAACCTTGCAGATGGACATGATGTTTCTTGGATTTGGGACATCAACTTTGATAACTTAAACAATGTATCAAGAATAGTAACATCAGGAAAAAGAGCTTACGATATAGCAATCAGAATAAAAACAAGTGGCTACCCTATCGAAAAAATCGAACCATATTTAGATTTAGACGAAGCAGTAAAAGCATTTTATAAAACAGATGTCAAAAAATATGTAATTGCAAATTATACAGCATTACAGCCAACAAGAAAAGCAATAAAAGAATTTGAACAAAATAAAAATATTAATGCTTAATATTGTAATTTGTAAAAAATCTTAAACAAAAATTTAAAAAGAAAATTTTGAAAGAAGTGAAAAAAATGAAAGAAATAAAAATACTATACTTATATCCAGATATGTTAGAACTATACGGTGATTATGGAAACATTCAAGTATTAAAATATAGAATCGAATCACGAGGATATAAAGTAACAATAGACAGATATTCAATTGGCGACCCTGCTCCCGATTTTAACAGCTATGATATCGTATTTGCCGGTGGCGGTGCAGACAACGAGCAAAGTATACTGTCAGAAGATTTAATACAATATAAAGAAAATATTAAAGAAGCTGTAGAAAATGGTGTATTTTTCTTACTTATTTGTGGAGCATATCAACTATTTGGAAAATACTATAAAAGTGTTGAAGGAAACATCATCCCAGGACTAGAAATATTTGATTATTATACAGAAGCAAATCCAGACAGAAAGCAAAGATGTATTGGAAATATAATAATAGAAGTAAAACTAAAATCAAATCAAAATTCAAATTCAAACGAAAACAACGAATCTGACTTAAATTCAAATGAAGAAATCACAACAAAAGTAATAGGTTTTGAAAATCATGGAGGACAAACATTCAACATAAAAACACCATTTGGAAAAGTAATATCAGGAAACGGAAATAAATTTGGAGACACAGAAGAAGGATTCTTTAAAAAAAATGTTATAGCAACATATTTACACGGTCCCCTACTTTCTAAAAACCCTGTACTTTCCGACTATATAATAAAATACTGTTTAGATAGAAAATACAACGAAAACACAGAACTACAACCATTAAACGACGAATTTGAAAATTTATGCAGAAAGGGATTTAGGGACGTTCCTTAAAATCCCTCCTAAAAGGGAACCAGGGACACTCCTTAAGAAATTTATTAAAAATAATTTCTTAAGGAGTGTCCCCCAATCCCGGCAAACAGGGATTTTAAGGAACGTCCCCTAATCCCTATAAATGTAAAACTCTTTGTTTTATTTCTTTTGTCTTTCCTGTATTCCAGAAATTCTCACCCAAATATCCACAAGTACGTCTTACAACATTCATTTTGTTATGGTCTTTATTTCCACAATTTGGGCATTCCCATTCATTATCATCATTGATAATTATTTCTCCGTCAAATCCACAAACTTGGCAATAGTCTGATTTTGTATTAAATTCTGCATATTGAATATTATCATATATAAATTTTACTACTGTTTCCAATGCCAATAAATTATCTTTCATATTTGGTATTTCAATATAAGAGATTGCTCCACCAGTTGATAATTTTTGGAATTCACTTTCAAATGATAATTTTTCAAATGCGTCTATTTTTTCTCTTACATCTACATGATATGAATTAGTGTAGAAACCTTTGTCTGTTACATCTTTGATTGTTCCAAATTGTTCTTTGTCTAAACGTGCAAATTTGTAACATAAGCTTTCTGCTGGTGTTCCATATAGTGCAAATGCTATGTTTGTTTCTTTTTTCCATGCATCTACTGTTGCTTTTAAATATTTCATTACTTTAAGCGCAAAATCGTGTCCTTCTGGTGTTGTTTGTGATACGCCTTTCATCAATTTTGTCATTTCATATATTCCAATATATCCAAGTGACATTGTTGAATATCCACCATATAATAATTTATCTATTTTTTCACCTTTTTTAAGTCTTGCTATTGCACCATATTGCCAGTGGATTGGGCTCACATCTGATACTGTTCCAAGCAATGCATAGTGTCTACACATTAATGCTTCTTTACATAATTCTAGTCTTTCGTCTAACAATTTCCAGAATTTTTCTTCGTCTGTATCAGCAATTATTGCAATTTGTGGTAAATTGATGCTTACTACTCCTTGATTAAATCTTCCTTCAAATTTATAATTTCCATTTTCATCTTTCCATGGTGATAAAAAGCTTCTGCATCCCATTGGACTAAATACGTTACCCTCGTAGTTTTCACGCATTTTCTTTGCTGATATATAATCCGGATACATTCTTTTTGCTGAACATTTTACAGCAAGTTTTGTTAGATAGTCATATTTTCCTCCTTTTAAACAATTATGCTCATCTAAAACATATACAAGTTTTGGAAACGCTGGTGTAACTGTTACACCTACTTCATTTTTAACACCTTCAATTCTTTGTCTTAAAATCTCTTCTATAATCATTGCATTTTCTTCAATATAAGGATCATCTGCTTCTAAATTTAAGAATAATGTAACAAATGGTGCTTGCCCGTTAGTTGTCATTAATGTATTAATTTGATATTGAATTGTTTGAACTCCAGATTTTAGTTCATTTTTCACTCTTTCTTTTACCAATTCCTCTATAACATCATTTGGTAATTTTCCCTTATATTTTTCTTGTAATTTTCTTTTATATTTTTCGTAACTAATTCTTAAATATTTCCCTAAATGTTTCATATCAACAGATTGACCACCATATTGATTGCTTCCAACGCATGCTATTATTTGTGTCATAATTATACACGCAACTTGAAAACTTTTTGGTGTTTCTATTAATTTTCCATTCATCACAGTTCCATTATCTAACATATCTCCAATATTTATTAGGCAACAATTGAATATTGGTTGAACAAAATAATCTGCATCATGAAAATGTAATACACCATTTTGATGTGCTTTTACTATTTTTTCTGGTAATAATAATCTATTTGTCAAATCTCTTGAGACCTCGCCTGCTATGTAATCTCTTTGTGTTGAAGCAAGCATTGTATTTTTATTTGAATTTTCTTCAGCTAATTCTTTATTATTGTTTCTAATTAAGCCTAAAATTGATTCATCAGTTGTGTTTGATTTTCTAATTAATGCTCTATTATAACGATAAACTATATATTTTTTAGCTAGTTCGTATTTTCCCATTTCCATTAATTTTTCTTCAATTGTATCTTGAACATCCTCAACTAGCATTCTTTTTTTGCCTAAATCTTCTATAAATTCAACAATTTCCTTTATATCTGCCTTTGTAGCTTTTTCTTTTCCCTTAACATCATTATTTGCTTTTTCTATTGCTATTTGAATTTTTTGTCTATCATAATCAACTATTCTTCCGTCTCTTTTTATAATCTTCATTTTAACTTTTCCTCCTTTGAAATATATGATAATTATATATCACAAAACCGTATTTTTTTGTTGCAAATGCAACTATTTTGTTGTATAATGTCTCAAAGTGAGGTATATCAATGAATAAAAATTTTGAGATAGAAAATTTTTTAAAAGACTTCTCAGCAACATGTAAAAATGTTCAAAAAAAGTCCTTTAAAAAGAGTCAGACAATAACTACTTATATACAAAAGAGAAACCAAGTTTGCATCATATTAGAGGGTGAAGCTGACTTAGTAAGATATGACCTAAACGGAAATAAATCAATCATTGAACACTTTACTAAAAACGATATTTTAGGTGAAGCGTTTTATATTGTAACAACAAATAACGAACTTTCTGTTGAAGCTAAAAAAAATTGTGAAGTTTTATTTTTTAACTATGATAATATACATCAAAAATGTAGAAATAATTGTAAATTTCATCAGACTTTATCAGAGAATTTTTCTAATTTAATTCTAAATAAAGTTATGGATTTAAATACTAGAATAGAAATTTTAACCAAACGTTCAATTCGTGAAAAATTGCGTGGTTATTTTAATATTTTATCAACGAGAAATTTAAGCAAAACTTTTACTTTACCTTTTTCTTTGACTGATTTAGCTGATTATTTAAGTGTTGATAGGAGTGCTATGATGAGGGAGCTTAAATTATTAAGTGATGAAGGTTTTATTAAGAAAAATGGAAATAAAATCACGCTTTTATATTAGTTTATATATACATTAAAAGTGCAAGAATTAAAACTTGCACTTTTTATATTAAATAAATATTTTATTTATTTTTTATCACATTTGCAATTTGGTCTAAAGAACTTTCAGCTTGTTCACCAGTTGTCATATTTTTTACTTTTACAACTCCTGTATTAACTTCATCTTCCCCAACAACAATAACATAAGGAATTTCAAGTTTATCAGCATATTTCATTTTAGCCTTTAACTTCTTATCATTTAAGAAAATTTCAGTATTAATATTATTTGCTCTTAAATTATTTGCAATTTTAATAGGAACATTTAAATCTTCTACCATTGGAACAATCAACACTTCTGAAATTGATTTTTTATCTGCTTTAATTAAATTTAATTCATTTAATTTGTAGAACAACCTTGTCAAACCAATTGATATTCCAACACCAGGAAGTTTTTTATCAGTATAATTTTCTGCTAAATTTTCATATCTACCACCTGAACATACACTTCCAAGTTCTCTATATTCATTTAAAAATGTTTCATAAACTGTTCCAGTATAATAATCAAGACCTCTCGCAATTGTCAAATCAACTTTAAAGTTTGATTCTGGAATACCAAATAATCTGATATATTTAATAACTTGTGTTAATTCTTGTAAACCTTTTAGATAAGTTTCGTTATCAATTCCAAGATTATTTAATTTTTCTATTTTTTCATCTGTTGATCCTTCTATTTCAATAAAATCCAAAATTCCTTTTATTGAATTTTCAGGAACATTTATTTTTTGTAATTCTTCTATAACCGCTTCTTTTCCGATTTTTTCAATTTTATCAATTATTCTTAAAATCTCAACAGCATTATCTTTTTGCTCTAAACTTTCAAATAATCCATTTAAAATTTTTCTATTATTGATTTTTATTGTAAAATCGCTAAATCCAAGTTCTGTAAAAATACTATAAATAACACTTGGAAGTTCAGCATCATTTGCAATACTAACCTCTCCATCTCCAATAATATCTATATCACATTGATAAAATTCACGGAATCTTCCTTTTTGTGTTCTTTCTCCTCGATACACTTTTCCAATTTGATAACGTCTAAATGGAAAACTTAAATTCCCATAATTTTTTGCAACATATTTTGCAAGAGGAACAGTTAAATCAAATCTCATTGATATATCTGTATCACCCTTATCAAATCTATAAATTTGTTTTTCTGTTTCTCCACCAGCTTTTGCAAGCAATACTTCTGATAATTCAAGTATTGGTGTATCTAATGGTAAAAAACCAAATTTTCTGTATGTTTTTTCTATTTTTTCTTTCATTTGTTCAAATAATATTTGTTCATTTGGCATTAGTTCCATAAAACCAGCCAATGTTCTAGGTTCTGTTTTACTCATATAATTTCAACTCCATTCTCAATATTTTCACTATTCTCACTATTTTTACTATTTTCACTATTTCAAGGAGTGTCCCTTAATCCCTTTAAACAGGGATTTTAAAGAACGTCCCTCAATCCCTCTTTATCACATTTTAGGCTTTAATTCAAGATATATTGGCTTTTCATCTTTTAGCATTGTTGCTTTTCCATGACCAGGATATATAAAAGTATCATCTGGTAATACCAATATTTTATTCATAATTGAATCCATAATGTCATCTCTATTTGATGTTGGTAAATCTGTTCTTCCCCAAGTTCCACTAAAAATTGTGTCTCCAGAAAATAAACATTTTTCTTTTTCACAATAAAGTGATGTACTTCCAGCAGTATGTCCAGGTGTGTGAATTACTCTAAATTGCAAGTTGCCTAAGTGAATTAGATCATTATCATCAACTCTAGAGTCCGCTTCTAACTCAATATCTGGCAATCCTATATATTCAGTAAGATTTATATTAACATCATTTAACCCAACAGCATCTATTCTGTGGATTAAAATTTTTCCACCGCATCTTCTTTTTAGTTCTGATACACCACCAATGTGGTCACCATGGCAATGTGTTAAATAAATATATTTCAATTGACCTTTAAAAATATTTTTAATCAATTCTTCAATTTTATCCACATCTCCAGCTGGATCTATAACCATTATTTCTTTGCTTTCTTCATCAAATATCACATAACAATTAGTTTTATCGCCTATCCATGTGTCTATCTTTAGTTCTTTTAAAATCATTTTTCCTTCCTCTTTTCACTGTCCATTTGGGGACGTTTCTGAAATGGACATTATCTTCTAACTTCATATACACTATCTACTTTTTTAATTGCCCTTATAACTTTATTAAGTTCTTCTATATTTTCAACCTCAATATTTAAATCCATAATAGCAATTCTTTCCTTAGTTGTCTTAGTATTTACTCCCATAAGCTTAGCCTTTGTTTCCTTAACAACATTTAAAATATCCACCAACAGTCCATTTCTATCATTTGCCAATATTTCTATATTTACATTGTAATTTTCTTTTGCTTCTTCGTACCATTTAACATCAATTATTCTATTGTCTTCTGTTAATAGGTCTTTTACATTTACACAGTCCTTTCTATGGACTGAAACTCCTCTTCCTTTTGTAATATATCCTATTATTTCGTCTCCTGGAAGTGGATTACAGCATTTTGATAATTTTACTAAACAATTATCTATTCCTTTTACAACAATACCTGAATTTGATGGTTTTTGCTTTCTTTCTTTTGATTTTCTAAGCTCTTCTATTTTTTCTTCTATATTAACATCTTCGTGTTCTTTTCTGTATTCTTGCAATACTCTTGCAATTACTTTTACAGCAGAATTTGCTCCAAAACCAACAGCAGCATACATTTCTTCTAAATTTTTATATTTATATCTATCTAACATTGGTTCTACATATTTATCTTTGAATAATTCATTATATGGAACTTTAATTCTTTTGATTTCTTTTTCTATTAGTTCTTTTCCTTTTTCAATATTTTCTGTTCTTTCTGCTTTTTTGAACCAACCGTTTATTTTATTTTTTGCTTTTGTACTTTTTACAAATTTAATCCAATCTCTACTTGGTCCTTTTGAATTTTCTGATGTAACAATTTCTACTATATCACCATTTTTTAAATGTGTTACAATTGGCATCATTTTACTATTTATCTTACATCCTGTCATATGATTTCCAATTTCTTCGTGTATACTATATGCAAAGTCGATTGGTGTTGCATCTCTTGGAAGTACTTTTATTGCACCTTTTGGTGTAAATACATAAACTTCATCTTCAAACAATTCTGTTTTTAATGTCTCCAAAAATTCTTGCGGATCTTGCATATCTTTTTGCCATTCTAATGATTCTCTAAGCCATGCAAGCTTATCTTCTTCAACTTTAACTGCTTGTTTTCTTCCAAAATAGCTTGCTTCTTTATATGCCCAATGAGCTGCGATACCATATTCAGCTATTCTATGCATATCCCATGTACGAATTTGTACTTCAAATGGTGTTCCTTTTTCTCCTAATAATGTTGTATGAATTGATTGGTACATATTTGGTTTTGGAACTGCTATATAATCTTTAAATCTACCTGGCATTGGACTATACATATCATGTACAACTCCAAGTGCTGAATAGCAATCCTTTACTGAATTTACTAAAATACGTAAAGCAAATAAATCGTATATTTGGTCTAATGTTTTATTATCTCTTTGCATTTTTTTATAAATACTATATAAATGCTTTGCCCTTCCTGTAACTTCTGCATCAATATGTTGTTTTTTTAGATGGACTCTAATATCAGACATTATTTTTTCAATAAATGTTAAACGTTCATCCCTCTTTTTATTAATACCTTCTACTAATTCGTGATATTCTTCTGGATACAAATATTTAAAAGCTAAATCTTCAAGTTCCCATTTCATTGAATATAGACCTAAACGGTTTGCAAGTGGTGCAAATATTTCCATTGTTTCTTTTGCATTTGCAATTTGTCTATCTCTTTTTAGATATTTTAAAGTTCTCATATTATGAAGTCTATCTGCAAGCTTAATAATTATAACTCTTATATCTTTTCCCATTGCCAAGAACATTTTCCTATAATCTTCAGCTTGTTGTTCTTCAACTGATGTAAATTGAACTGTTCCAAGCTTTGTAACACCTGCAACCATATCAGCAATTTCATCACCAAAATCTCTTCTTAAATCAGCATCTGTTGCATCAGTGTCTTCTACAACATCATGCAAAAGAGCAGCACAAATCGTTGCTTCATCTAGTCCCACACCTGCCAAAATGTATGCAACATTTATTGGATGTATTATATATGGTTCTCCAGAACGTCTCCTTTGGTCTCCATGATGTTCAACTGCATAATTATATGCTTTCATTATTAATTTACTATCTACTCTTCTTGTAGTTTCTTTCTTTTTTGAAATTACATCCTGTATACTTACTTCTTGCTTTTCTTCTTTCAAGTTATTCACTCCTTTGCAACATGTGACAACAGTCCCAGACTTTTTTTTATCTCATTTTCTCATTAATGCATAATTTTTTAAATTGATTTCATTACATCCTTTATATTAATCTGTAAATTTTCTACTCCATTAAACGTATTTATTTCTAATGCTCCTGCAACATCAAGTTTATCTCCAATTTTATACTCATCAGCTAAATGTCCTAAATTAAATCCAATTGCATTAACTATTACATTACCATCTTTTAATGTCATTTTTATATGTTTACCTTCTGACAAAGATCTAATTGAATCTATTTTTAAATTTTTAAATACAAATATTGGTGTTTTATTACCTTCACCAAATGGTTCTAACTGCCTTAAATCTCTAACTGTTTCTTTACTTATTTCATTTAAATTTATTTTTGCATCAATATTTATAACTGGTATAATTTCTTCAGTTTTTGCTTCTTTAGCTATCTTTTCAAATTTCTCAGAAAATTTGTCAAACATATCTCTCTTTATTGTAATTCCAATAGCCATTGCATGTCCACCAAATCTATCTATTGTATCTTGACATTTCATTAATGCCTCATGCAAATCAAATCCAGGAATACTTCTTCCAGATCCTTTGGCCAAGTCATCTTCATAACACAATAAAATACTTGGTTTAAAATATAATTCTGTTATTTTTGATGATACTATTCCAATTACACCATGATGCCAATTTTCTCCGCCTACTATTATGGCATTTTTTTCTTCTAATTTTTTCTCTTCTATTTGTTTTAACGCATCATTATAAATTGCTTTTTCCTTATCTTGTCTTAATTTATTATAATCATTTAATCTCTTTGTTAATTCATTAACTTCATATATATCTTTTGATAAAAATAATTTTAACGCCTCATCTGCATGTCCCATTCTCCCACATGCATTTATTCTTGGTGCAACTCCAAATGATATTGTGTTTGAATCAATATTTTTATATCCAGATGATATAAGCAATGATTTAAGCCCCATATTTCTTGTTTGCTCAACTAGCATTAATCCAAGTTTTGCAATTACTCTATTTTCATCAACTAATGGAACTATATCTGATATTGTTCCAACACATACAATGTCTAAAAATTTTAAATATTCTTTTTCATCAAGTCCTAGTTTTATTCCAAGTGCTTGAATTAATTTAAAAACAACCCCAACCCCAGCTAAATCTCTACATGGATATTGATTGTCTTTTCTCTTTGCATCTACAACTGCCAATGCTTTTGGCAAGCTATCTCCAACTTCGTGATGGTCTGTTACTATTGTTTCTAATCCTAATGAATTAGCATAATCAATTTCTTCTATTCCTGAAATCCCGCAATCGACTGTAATCATTAAATCATAATTATCTTTTACAATTTGATCAATTGCTGGTTTATTTAGTCCATATCCTTCTTCCAGTCTATTTGGAATATATTGGCCAACACTAATTCCACGTTCTTCCAAAAAGCTTTTTAAAACTGTGATACTTGTAATTCCATCAACATCATAATCACCAAAGATTATAATCTTTTCGTTACTGTCAATAGCCCTTATTATTCTCTCAACTGCTATTTCCATATCTGGCATTAAAAATGGATTATGAAAATTGTTTCTTGTTGGTTTTAAATAAACATCAATTTCATCATCTGTAATTCTTCTATTAACAAGTATTGACGCTAATAAATTATTTAAATTAAACTTAGTAGATACTCTGTCAATTTCTTCTTGATTCACTTCACTTATTTGCCATTTTTTGTTCATATACCTCTCCTTGTTTTACTTTTTGTACATTATATAACATTTTGATAAAATTTAAAACCTTTTTAGACAAAAAAAGCAAAATTGAGATTTAAAAGTTTCTCAACTTTATAAACCTCAATTTTTCTATTAAAATATTTTATTAAATTTGTCTTGCAAAAATAATTGTTCTTTGGTCATTGCTTGCATCTGTACAAGTTGATAATGTTAATTCAGCTAAACCATTTGTATCTCTTGTATAAAATGAAGTATCATTTTGTGATGCTTCAAATTTGTTATAAACTTCATAAGTAATTGAATTTCCTCTAAAATCTGTTACATAAATTTTTGCACCATTAGATAATTTTTTTAGATTAGAAAAAAATGTTCCATTTCTATAATTATGTCCTATTACAACTGTATTTCCAGGTTGATTTAAATTATCTCCACTTGGATATAATGCAACTAATGCCTTTGTTAAAGCTGGTCCAGAAACTTCTTCAACAATTGGATATTCCAATTTTATTGCTGGAATTTTCATAGTTCCAACTACTGTATAATTATTCCATTTTTTCTTTTTAGAATTTCCAGAAGTTGAGCTTGTTGGAGTTTCAATTACATTCTCTAATGTAACATTTGTATCAACCTCGTTATCCACAGTATTTTGTTCTGTTGTAATATCTCCTTGATAATCTTCAACAAAATCAGATGCTTGTTTTGTTATAGTATATTTTTGAATATAATCAAATGCTAAAAATCCAAGCAATGCAATTATTGCAACAATTACAACTATTAAAATTATTGTTAAAACTTTACTATATTTACTATCAAACATAATTTTTTACCTCCGTACATAAAACTCTAATCATATTATAACATATTTCTCTACAAAATTCAATTATATTAAACTATTTTGTCACCCATCTTCTCACCAGCCAAAATATGAAAATGCAAATGCATAACCTCTTGGCCAGCATCTTTTCCACAATTTACTATAACTCTATATCCAGCATCTTTAAACCCTTTTTCCTCAGCAATTTTATTTATAACACCATAAATTTTACCAACCAACGCTTCATCCTCTTTTTCCATATGAGCTAATGAAGTTATATGTTTTTTAGGAATTACTAAAATATGAATTGGTGCAGCTGGATTAATATCGTTAAATGCCAAAATTTCATCATCCTCATACACTTTACTTGAAGGAATTTCTCCTTTTATAATCTTACAAAATAAACAATCTTCCATAATTTTTCTCCTAACCGGGATTGAGGGACGTTCCTTAAATTCCCTTTAAACAGGGATTTTAAGGAACGTCCCCTAATCCCTATTTTTCTAAAATAGCTTTTATTCTTCTAACACCTGCTGAACTTGCTTCTTCTTTTTTGATTTTGAATTTTCCAAGTTCTGATGTATTTTTTACGTGAGGTCCACCGCATAGTTCTTTTGATACATCTCCTATTGTGTAAACAGTTACAACGTCTGGATATTTTTCTATAAACATACATTCTGCTCCTGATTTAACAGCATCTTCTTTTTTCATTTCTTCTACTGTTACATCTAATCCTGCTTGTATCCATTCATTTACTAAATCTTCTGTTTGTTGTTTTTCTTCTGGTGTCATTTTATGGTCACAGTTGAAGTCAAATCTCATTCTGTCTACTGTGATGTTTGATCCTCTTTGATGTGTGTCTTGTCCTAATACTACTTTTAATGCTGCATTTAATAAATGTGTTGCTGTGTGATATGCTATTGTTACATCATTTTGTTCTGCTAGTCCACCTTTAAATTTTTGTTCTGATCCCATTCTTGATTTTTCTTGGTGTGCTTTGAATAATTCTTCAAATTTAGCCATATCAACTGTCATTTCATTTTCTTCTGCTAATTCTTTTGTTACTTCTGGAGGGAATCCATAAGTATCATATAATTTGAATACTACTTGTCCATCTAACATAGTTTTTCCTTGTGTTTTAGCATTATTCATTTCTTTGTTGAATTCTTTTTCTCCTTTTACAAGTGTTTTTACAAATTTATTTTTTTCTTCGACTATTGTTGCTGTTATCATTTTTCTATTTGCTTCTAATTCTGGATACATTTCTTTTAAATTGTCAATATTTAAATCTATTAATGTTGATATTTCATCTAGATTGATTTGTAGTTTGTTCATATGTCTCACCATTCTACGAATTAATCTTCTTAATACATATCCTCTGTCCACATTACTTGGTTTTCCACCATCAGATATTATCATCATACTTGAACGTAAGTGTTCTGCTATAATTCTTCTACTTTCAATTATATCTACATTTTGTAATTCTGATAATTTATCCATTACTGGTTTGAATAATTCTGTGTCAAATGGTGTTTCTTTTCCTTGTAATAACATTGTCATTCTTTCAAGTCCAAGTCCTGTATCTACATTTCTTTGTTTTAATTTTGAATATTTTCCATCTTTATCTTTAAAATATTCCATAAAAACATTGTTCCAAATTTCTACATATTTACCACAGTCGCATGATGGTTGACAGTCTGGTCCACATGCTGGTTTTCCTGTGTCATAGAACATTTCTGTATCTGGTCCACATGGTCCTTCTTCTCCTGCTATCCACCAGTTGTCGTCTTTTCCATAGTAGTAAATGTGGCCATCTAATATTCCTGCTTTTTTCCAACAATTAGCGGCAACTTCGTCTCTAGGGCAATCGTCATCCCCTTCAAATACTGTTACAGATAATTTTTCTACTGGTATTTGTAATTCTTTTGTTAAGAAATCAAAGCTCATTTGGATTGATTCTTCTTTAAAGTAGTCTCCTAATGACCAGTTTCCTAGCATTTCAAAATACGTTAAGTGACGGTTATCTCCAACTTCGTCTATATCGTTTGTTCTTACACATTTTTGAAAATCTGTAAGTCTTGTTCCCAATGGATGTTTTTCTCCCAATAAATAAGGTACTATTGGTTGCATTCCGGCTGTATTGAATAATACAGATGGGTCATTTTCTGGTATTAATGGTGCTGATGGTATTACAGCGTGTCCATGTTCTTTAAAAAAGTTTAGGTATTTATTTCTTATTTCTATTGCTTTCATTTAATTTCTTCCCTTCTTTTATTTTTACGTTTTTTTACATATATTCTTTTAGATTGCAGAATTTTTAAAACCTTCTACAATACGAAATTATACTTCATTTTACGTAATAAATCAATAGTTTGGCTTGTATTTTTGCGTTTTATTATGTATAATCAATTTATGAAAAAATTAATAGTTAACAAAAAATATAATGAGAAAAAATTAAATAAGTTTTTAATGGACAATATTCCAAATTTAACTTTTGGACTTTTTTGTAATACTTTAAGAAAAAAAGACATTAAAGTTAATGGCAAACGTATAAATAAAGATATTGTTGTTTTTGATGGTGACGAGGTTTTAGTTTATATTTCTGATGACTTATTAGAAAACAAAACAGCCATAAATTTAGATATTATTTTTGAGGATGATAATATTTTGGTTCTAAATAAACCTGC
>CAZHCX010000016.1:0-20058 GCA_964531445.1 uncultured Clostridium sp.
CTACTATTTCTATTATTTCTTTGATTTTTTTTATTTTCCATTTTTTCCTCCAATTAAATAAAATATTAAAATAAAAATAATTTTATTTATTTTAAAATAATTTTTTAATTAATTAATTTATTTATTTAAAATTATCATAAAATTAATAAAAATTCAATAAAAAATAATAAATTAAAATAAATGTAAAAAAATAAAATAAATGAATAAAATAAAAATAAATACATATAATAGTAACGCAATCTATAAGATGGAGGAAAAAAGTATGAAAATTATAGATAAAATCGCATTGGTTTTAATTATAATTGGAGCTATAAACTGGGGATTAATAGGAATTTTTAACTTTAATTTAGTTGATAGTATTTTTGGAACAATGAGTGTTATATCAAGAATAATTTATGCATTAGTTGGAATTTCTGGTTTATGGGGAATTAAATTATTATTTGATGACTAAAAAGTAAAATCTAATTTTTAGAAATAATTCTTTAAATTAGATTTTTTATTTTGTCTATTTCAGAAACGTTCCCAAATGGACACTTGAAAAATAAGCAAAATTAAGGTATAATAGCATATATAAAAATCGGAGGAGGAAAAAGATGTTAAGTGCAAACGGAGTAACAGTAAGATTTGGAAAAAGAGTACTGTTCGAAGATGTAAATATAAAATTTGGAAAAGGAAATTGCTACGGAATTATAGGAGCAAACGGAGCAGGAAAATCAACATTTCTAAAAGTTTTATCAGGAGAAATTGAACCAAGCAAAGGTGATGTTACATTAGAAAAAGGAGAAAGACTTTCAATATTAAAACAAGACCACTTTGCTTTTGAAGAAAATACAGTTATTGATACTGTAATGATGGGGAATAAAGAATTATATGACATTATGAAAGAAAAAGAAGAGATATATGCAAAACCTGATTTTTCTGAAGAAGATGGGATGAAAGCTGCAAAATTAGAAGAAAGATTTGCAGAGTTAGATGGATGGAATGCAGAGTCTGATGCTGCAATGTTATTAAATGATTTAGGTATTGTTCCAGATAATCACTATAAATATATGAAAGAAATTGAAGCTAGAGAAAAAGTTAAAGTTTTATTAGCTCAAGCATTATTTGGAAATCCAGATGTTTTATTATTGGACGAGCCTACAAACGACTTGGATTTAAAGAGTATAAACTGGTTACAAGAATTTTTAATTAACTTTGAAAATACTGTAATTGTTGTATCTCATGATAGATATTTCTTAAATAAAGTATGTACACATATTGCTGATGTTGACTTTGGAAAAATCAAAGTATACCCAGGAAACTATGATTTCTGGTATGAGTCAAGTCAATTAGCTTTAAAACAAATGAAAGAGCAAAATAAAAAGAAAGAAGAGAAGATTAAAGAATTACAAGACTTTATTGCAAGATTTAGTGCAAATGCTTCAAAATCAAAACAAGCTACTTCTAGAAAGAAAACACTTGAAAAAATTGAATTAGATGAAATAAAACCATCAAATAGAAAATATCCTTATGTTGATTTTAAACCAGATAGGGAGCCAGGAAAAGAAATTTTACAAGTTAAAAATATCTCAAAAACATTTGAAGGTGTAAAAGTTTTAGATAATATTTCATTTACTGTAAAACAAAATGATAAAATTGCATTTTTAGCAGATAATGAAATTGCAAAAACAGTTTTATTCCAAATTATTTCTGGAGAAATGGAACCAGATAGTGGAGAATTAGTATGGGGAACAACAATTACAAACTCTTATTTCCCTAAGGATAACAACTATTTATTTGATACAGATGAGAATATAACAGAATGGCTTAGAAAATATTCTAAAGATCCAGATGAAACTTATGTAAGAGGATTTTTAGGAAGGATGCTATTCTCTGGAGATGAAGCTCTAAAGCAAGTTAGAGTACTTTCTGGAGGAGAAAAAGTAAGATGTGTTCTTTCAAAAATGATGTTATCAGGTGCAAATTTATTAATATTTGATGAACCAACAAACCATTTAGATATGGAAAGTATTACATCAGTAAACGAAGGAATGAAAAAATTTATTGGTAATATTTTATTTACATCACATGATCACGAGTTAACTCAAACTGTTGCAAACAGAATAATTGATATAAAAGAAGATGGTACAATGGTAGATAGAGAAGTTACATACAATGAATATTTAGGAATAGAATAAAAATAATATAATAAAAAAGCAGATACTAAAATTAATTTAGTATTTGCTTTTTTAATTAATAAGTTTTAAAATTATTCTTCAGTATTTTCATTTAAAGAATCTGTTTCTACAGGTTTACCTGCAACAAAATTAAAGAATGAAATTGTTGCAAATTGAATATATGGAGTTAACCATAACATACCAATACCAAAAGTACAAGCAGCTAAAATAGCCCATCCAATAAATGATAATTGTAAAATAAATAATTTAGAACGATTTCCTTGCATTAATTCTTCACTTTTTTCTACAGCTTCTTTACCTGATAAAGTGTCATCATCAGCAGCAACAATAAATGCTAATGAATAGTAGAAAGATTTTGTAACCATCCAAATTGATGAAGCAATTATTAATATAACTCCAACAACAGATACGAAACCAAAACCAGAAGATATTGAATCTCTTAAAGATAATACAGAGACAGAAGTACCAACAAGACCACCTATAATTACTAAATAAGAAATAATCATTAATGCAATAGGAGCAAGCATTTTTAGGAAGATATTAAAAGTAATTGACCATGCCTTGCTAAATTTATCAAAACCAAGTGATATAAAGTCAAAAGCACTAACATCCGCACCATTAAATAATTTGTAATATGCTATTATAAGTCCAAAAGATAATGGAACTTCTATAATAGATTCAATTATAGATAAAATTGAAGACATATTATCTGGCATTAAACCAAATATAAATCCAATTACAAAAAATACAACTAAATAAGCTAATGCAATTAAAGCAGCTTTACCCCATTTACCATCTAATTTTCTACGTGCGTCTAATTTAAAATCTGATGTAATCATTTGTATTTCCCCTTTCTTTTTTATTTATTTTATGATATATTAATAAACGACAAAAGTCAACAAAATAAGAAAATTTATAATTAAAAAGGAAGGTAAAATAATGGATAAAATTATTAAAACAATTGCAGAAGAGTTGAATATTAAAACATCACAAGTTGAAAGTACAATAAAATTAATAGATGAAGGAAACACAATACCATTTATTGCACGTTACAGAAAAGAAGCAACAGGTGGATTAAGTGATGAAATATTAAGAACATTTGGAGAAAGACTTACATATTTAAGAAACTTAGAAACAAGAAAAGAAGAAATAATAAAATCAATAGATGAACAAGGAAAATTAACAGATGAAATATTAAAAGCAACAGCTATTGCAAAAACATTATCAGAAGTTGAAGATATATATAGACCATTTAAACAAAAGAAGAAAACAAGAGCGACAGTAGCAAAAGCAAAAGGATTAGAACCATTAGCAGAAATAATAATAAAACAAGAAGAGAAAACACCAATAGAAGAAATTGCAAAAAATTATATAAACATAGAAAATTTATCTGAAGAAGATAAAAAGAATAAAGATAAAGTTGTAAACAATGAACAAGAAGCGATTCAAGGCGCGTTAGATATAATTGCAGAAGATATTTCTGACAACAGCAAATATAGAAAAGAAATAAAAAGACAATGCTACAGAGAGGGACTAATAAAAACAGTAGCAAAAGATCCAGAAGCAAAAACAAACTACGAAATGTACTATGATTATAGTGAGCCAATAAAATACATTCCAAGCCACAGAATATTAGCAATAAACCGTGGGGAAAAAGAAGATGCAATTAAAGTTAAATTAGAAAAACCAGAAGATAAAATTTTAGCTTATGTTGAAAAAGATATTATAAAAGGTGAAACACAATTTACAGAAATGTTAAAAAATACAATCTTAGATTCGTTTGAAAGATTAATAGAACCATCAATAGAAAGAGAAATTCGTTCAGATTTAACAGAAAAAGCAGAAGAAAAAGCAATAAAAGTATTTGGACAAAACTCAAAACAATTATTACTTGGAGCTCCTATAAAAGGAAAAACAGTAATGGGATTTGACCCAGCATATAGAACAGGATGTAAAATTGCTGTAATTGACGAAACAGGAAAAGTTTTAGATTACACAACAGTATACCCAACAGAACCACAAAATGATGTTGAAGGGGCAAAAAAAGAGCTATTAAAATTAATAGAAAAAGATAAAATAGATATGATAGCAATAGGAAACGGAACAGCATCAAGAGAATCTGAAATGTTTGTAGCAGAAATGATAAAAGAAGCAAATAGACCTGTACACTATGTAATTGTAAGCGAAGCAGGAGCATCAGTATATTCTGCATCAAAACTTGCAACAGAAGAATATCCAGATATAAATGTTTCAATAAGAGGAGCAATATCAATAGCAAGAAGATTACAAGATCCGTTAGCAGAACTTGTAAAAATAGATCCAAAAGCAATAGGAGTAGGACAATATCAACATGACGTTAACCAAAAGAGACTTGCAGAAAGCCTTACAGGCGTAGTAGAAGATAGCGTTAACAAAGTAGGAGTTGATGTAAACACAGCAACACCATCATTACTTTCTTATGTTTCAGGAATAAACAACACAATTGCAAAAAATATTGTAAAATATAGAGATGAAAATGGTAAATTAACAGAAAGAAAGCAATTATTAAAGGTTCCTAAATTAGGAAAAGTTGCATTTGAACAATGCGCAGGATTTTTAAGAATAATTGATGGTAAAAATCCATTAGAAATAACAGCAGTTCACCCAGAAAGTTACGAAGTAACAGAAAATTTATTAAAAACTTTAGGTTTTGATAAAGAAGATTTAAGAGATAAAGAAAAGACTGAAGATTTAAAACAAAAATTAAAAACTGTAGACGTAGCAAAAACAGCTAAAGAACTAGGGGTAGGGGAGATGACACTTGCTGATATAATATCAGAATTAAGCAAACCAGGAAGAGACCCACGTGAAGATATGCCAAAACCAATATTAAGACAAGATGTTTTAAAACTTGAAGATTTAAAAGAAGGAATGATTTTAACAGGAACAGTAAGAAACGTAATCGACTTCGGAGCATTCGTAGATATTGGTGTTAAATATGATGGACTTGTACATATTTCAGAAATGAGCGATAAATTTATCAAAAACCCATCTGACTTAGTATCTGTTGGAGATGTTGTAAAAGTTAAAGTTATAAAAATAGATATGGAAAGAAAAAAAGTTGCACTTTCTATGAAGGTATAAAAGTTAAAAAAAGATATAGAACTAAAAATTCTATATCTTTATTTATATGTTTCTCTAATTTTTTCAATTTCATCATAATGATTTTTAAGAATATCAAGGAAAACATCATCTAATTCTGGATCAAACTGAGTTCCTTTACATCTCTCAAATTCTGCAATAACAACATCCATTGGTAAAGAATCTCTATAACTTCTTTTAGAAGTCATAGCATCAAATGTATCTGCAATTGCAGCAATTCTTGCTAAATAAGGAATTTCTTCACCTTTTAATCTACCTGGATATCCAGTACCATCATATTTTTCGTGATGATGTTTAACAATTGGTATAATATTTTGAAAAATAACTGCAGATGATAATATATGAGCACCAATTGCAGGGTGATTTTTTATTTCTGAATATTCATCATCAGTAAGTTTTGCTTCTTTTCTTAAAATAGCATCAGGTATTCCTATTTTACCAATATCGTGGAATAGGCCTCCAACCTCTAAATCATGTAAGTCATTATCAGACAAACCAAGATGTTTACCAATTAAAACTGAATATTGTGAAACACGGTCAGAATGACCCCTTGTATATGTATCTTTTGCCTCAACAGTATATCTTAAAGTTTGAATTGTAGAAAGATATGCTTGTTCAAGCTTTTCGTTAGTTTCTGATAATTTTGTATTTATCTTTTTAATTTCATTCATTTGAGCAATTGACTTAATTCCAGACTCTATTAATAAAAGAAGTTGATCAAACTTATCGCTTTTTTCGCAATAACCTTGTATATCAAGTCTTCTAATGGTTTCAAGTGGTGGAGCTAAATCTTTATGACCTGTTAATAGTAAAATATATAATTCTTTATTGAACTTTCTTATTTCTTCGACAACTTGATCACCATGAATTGGCATCATAATAAAGTCCAACAACATTAGGTCATAATGTTCGGTTTTTACTTTTTCTATTGCTTCCATTGGATCTGTAACTCCGGTAAAATTATATCCTGAACGCTTCAAAAATATAGATAATGAATCTACGATTCCTTCCTCATCATCTACAGCGATTATTCTATAATTATTATTTTCGTTTACTACTTTTTGCAATCCTTTTCTCATATAAACCTCCAGACTATCTGCTAAAGAATGATATTATGATATATTGCTATTATATTAGTTAAATATTAAAAAATCAAGTGTTTTATCGCAAAAAAACTTAGAAAATAAAGCAAAACAACCAATAATTACCAATTATGGAATTTTATGGTTGCTTTTGTTGTTATAGAGGTAAAATTATATCAAATCTTGTACCTTTTCCTTCTTCAGATTCAAATGTTATTTCACCATTAAAATGAGCTTTAATAGTAGAATATGACATATATAATCCAAGACCTGTACCATTTTTACCTTTAGTTGTAATCATTTCTTTAAATAATTTGTCTTTTACCTTTTTAGGTAATCCTGAACCGTAATCTTTAACTGAAATAATTAAATTGTTATTTTTCTTTTCTAGAATTAAATCAATTGATTGTTCAGGTGTTCCGTTATATGATTGAATAGCGTTAGAAACCATATTATTTATTACTTGTACTAAACTATTAATATCTCCATTAATTTTTGTTGTTTTAGGAGCATTCATATATATATTCATAGTAATAAATGCATTTTTTAATTCGTGCTTCATTAATATATCAACACGCTTAACAAGTTCGTCAATATCAAAAGAAATATTGTCTGTTTCAGATAATGTAACAGCTTGTCCTTTAACTGCAGTTATAATGTCTGACATATATTCAGTATATTCTTTTATTTTTACAATCCATTCTGACATATCTTTTGCAATGTCATGATGGTCTTGACTGTTTACTTCTGGATCATCTATCGATGAGTCATATTCTTTGATTAGGTCTGATAGACCTTCGGCTGCACCTGATATTGACATTATTGGTGTTTTTAGGTTGTGTGCTATTCCTCCAATTAGTTGTCCTAGTGATGATAAACGTTCTCTTTCCATTAATAATTCTTGGTTGTCTTTAATTGTTTGCATGTCTTCGATATGCTGTGTTATGTCTTTGAAAAGAATTAGTGTTCCAAGTGATGCTTCATCAGATGATATTGTGTTTACTTCAACAGTAAATGTTTTATGAATTTTTGCAACATTATAGTCAAAAGAGATTGTTTCATTATTATTTTTTGTTTTTTCTATAGCATTTTTTATTTTTCCATAGTTTATTTTATTTCTTTTAAAGAATTCTTCAATATTTTGTCCTCTTATTGATTCTTTTTTTATTTTAAATGTTGTTAAAAAAGATTTATTAAAATCAACTATATTTCCATTACCATTTAAGACTATATAACTATCTGATATTCTATCAGCAACCATTCTTAATGCTATAGGAGCAACACCTAAAAAGTTAAATTTAAACATAGCTAAACCAAAGAAAATGATTGATAAAGAAAAAGATATAGGTGTAGCAAATACTGTCATTGGTATTAATTTTAAAAATGATCCTAAAACGTTTACTACAATTGGACAAGCCAATCCAATACTTATTAATATTGATTGCTTAGAGAAAAATCCTGAATTTTTCAATGAAAATATCAATAAGCGTATAATTCCTATAATTAATAGTGAATAAGAATATATTGTATGTATATAAAAATATTTACCGTAAACTGTATCAGTAAAAGATGCAGAATATTTAATATAAAACAAATGATGAAATTCATTAGTCCATAACACTATTAAAGATAAAATAGGAACAATAAACAATAATAGGTGTGCTCTTCTAAAAGTTATTTTTGTATGTACAAATATTAAACTTGTAAAAAATACTGTGACTGGTAAAAAACACGTTCCTATATATATTATATTTTCAAACCATATTGCTGGTATTGAAAAGAAATGGCTACAAATTGTTTGACATAGTACTCCCATTGAAATTATAAGGGAGCAAACTATGTTTAAACAAAATATATTATGTAATTGTTTTTTTGATTTTTGTTTTGTTATATAGAACAACAAAGAAAAAGTTGTAATAGTTGATAAAACCAAAAACCAAAAGCTTAATCCAAAATTATTCACTTATATTACCTCCTGGTATAAAATTAATTTTCTTGAAGTAATTCATATATCTAATAATATAATCTTTATCAATATTTTGCCAGTCAAAGTGTAAATGCTTTAGATATTCAGATGTAAAGTCAGCATGAAGACGAACATCATAAGTATAGATTAATTTCTTTTTATCATCTAAATCATATATAATTCCAGATAACAATTCTTTCTTATTATTATCAACAAGTATTCCAGTAATAAGTGAAGAAAACATATCGTTTGACATTGGTAATATTTCATAATTAAGTTCATTTAATGTTTCTAATAATAAAGTTATAGGCATTAATTTTGTATTAAATATATGGAAAACATTACAATTACTATTGTAATTCATTATTTTTATAATTGCATCTGCAGCTAAATCAACCGGTGTAAGTTCAATTGAGTGCTTTAACATATATTTTGGAGTTGCACCAATTTGAATAAATGATTTTATTCTTTTTGCAAATGCATTATCATCAACATTTTGTTGAAAAACACCATCACTATATCTATTTGTAATATTACCTAATCTTAAAATTTGAGCATTTAAGCCGTCATAAATAGCTTCCAATACTAATAATTCAGCTCTATATTTAGTTGTTGTATAAACACCTTTTAGTTTTTGTCCAACAAATAAATTTGTTTCACTAAATTGTTTTTTGTAATTGATATTTTCTGAATTTTCTTCTATTGCTTCTTCTTTTTCTCCACTACCAGAGACGCTCATTGTTGAAATGTGCAACAGACGTTTATTTTCATTCTTACAAAATTTAACTACATTTTTTGTTCCGTGTACATTTATATCTTCAAATTCTTTCTTTAATCCGTAGTGTTTAACAATAGCGCCAGAATTAATAATTACATCAACATTATTTTTAATTAAATTGTAATCATAATCTGATAAACCAAGATTATCTTTTGTAATATCACCTTCGACAATGCGAATTCTTTTTGTAAATTCACTTATATATTTTTCACCAAAATAAAATTTTAAAATTTGTTTTAATCTTGTTGATGGGTCAAGATTATTTTTCTTTCTAACTAAACAGTAAACTACGCCATCATTTTGTTTCATATATTCATCTATAACATGAGCTCCTAAAAATCCAGTACTTCCAATTAATAGAATATCTGATATTTTTGCAGGAACAATAGATGAAAAATTATCAATTGTATTTCTAGATAGAACACTATTGATTTTATTATAATCATAATCTTCTATAAAGTTAATTTCAGAGTTTGGTAATTTATTTGACAATTCTTTAATTGTTGGGTAATTAAAGATGTCTGCATATTCAAATGATAGGCCATATTTTATAGCTTCAATTTGCATTTGTATTGCAGAGATAGAGTCTCCACCAATATCAAAGAAATTATCTGTTGTAGTAATATCATCAATTTTTAAAATATTTTTCCAAATTTGTAATAATTTTTCTTCATTTGTATTTAAATCTTCTATGTTTATAGCTGTATTTGGAATACTTCTTTTTAAGTTTGGTAAAGGTAAAGCTTTTCTATCAATTTTTCTATTAATAGTATAAGGCATTTCATCCAAACGTATAACATAAGTTGGGACCATATATGGTGGTAAAGCTTTTTTAAGTACTTGTTTAACATCTTGTTCTAATATAGTTGAATCAGATACATAGTAACCACATAAAACTTCTTTTCCATCCATTTCAATTTTATTTACAACTGAAGAAGAAATTCCAGGTATATTAGAAATAATATTTTCAATTTCACCTAGTTCTATTCTTAAACCTCTTAGTTTTATTTGATTGTCTATTCTTCCTAAACATTGAATTTTTCCATCAAAAGTCCATCTACCAATATCTCCAGATTTATAAATCTTACCAGTACCGAATGGGTTATCTAAAAATCTAGAGGCAGTCATTTCTGGTTTACCAATGTAACCTAATCCGACTTGAATTCCAGATATATAGATTTCTCCAGTAACACCTATTGGAACAGGTTTCATATTAGTATCAAGAATATAAATTTTTGTATTCATTATAGGTGGTCCAACAGTTATTTCTGATTCGCCATCTAAATTTTGAACATTTGATAATATAGTAATTTCACTAGGGCCATAAATATTATATATAGTTATATCATCTGATAAAGACTTCAAATCTTTAACAAATTTTTCTGGTAATGGCTCTCCACCAAAAACCATATTTTTTACAAGCGATAAAGCTGAATTTGGCTCTCTATTATCATAGTTAATTTTCATCAAGCTAGGAGTAACAGTCATAACATCTACATTATATTTTCTAATTAATGCATCAAGTAATTTTGGATTTCTATGTTCGGCGTTATTAGCCATTACAACTTTTAAACCATGTGTTAATGAAACAAAAATTTCATAAACAAAAATATCGAATGGTGTAGATGTAACAGAAACAATAGTATGTTTGTTTCCTTCTTTTAAGTAATCCAAAACTTTAGTCATAGCTTTTGCCATATTTGCAAAACCAACTTGATTCAACATAACACCTTTTGGAGTTCCCGTTGAGCCAGAAGTATATATAATATATGATAAGTCGCTAGGTAAAATTTTAACATTAGGATTATCAAAGTTTTTGTTATAAATATCTTTGTTTGTTAAGTCTATTTCTATACAATTTTCAATTTCACTAACTCGGTCTTTTAAAATGTTTTGCGTTAAAACATATTTAGTTTTACTATCTTCTAAATAATATTTTGTACGTTCAATAGGATATGTAGGATCAACATTGAAGAATGCTGCACCCGCTTTTAGTATTCCCAACATACATACAATTGTTTCTAATGAGCGATTTGTCATAATACAAACTTTATCATTTCTTCCAATTCCTCTTTTTATTAAGTGATGAGCTAAACTGTTTGCCTTTTTATTTAATTCATCATAAGTTAAAGATTTATCTTCACAAATTAAAGCAATATTATTAGGGTTTTTCTTAACCTCTGATTCAAATATTGAAACAACAGTATCTGAATTTATTGGTCCATTTGTACTGTTAAAAGTAGTTAATAGTTTTTTCTCTTCAGTTGTAATAATATTAATATCACTTAATTTTTTATTTTGATTATTTAACAATTTGCTTAATATAAAAATATAATGCTTTAAAATACTTTCAGCTGTTTCAAATTTGAATAAATCAGTATTATATTCTAATCTTATAATATTCATATCTGGAACAACTTCTAATAATAAATTAAATTTAGAAGTTGATGTATGAGGTCTAAGTATATCAAAGCTTGAATTGTCAATTCCAAAAGTTTCGTTATGTGGTGTCTGATATGCAAAAACAACATCTAATAAAGAACTTGTATTTAAATTAAGTTTTGTAATAAATCTATCATATGGATATGGTTGATTTGTTAAAGCTTGTTTTATTAAATTTTGAGTTTTGCATAAAAATTCTGAAAATTTTTCATTTGTATTCAAATTATTTCTAAATAATACATTATTTACAAACATTCCAATAACATTATTTAATTCAGAAAATCTTCTTAAATCTGTTGGTGATCCAATAATAATGTCGGTTTGTCCAGTGTATTTATACAATAAAATATAGAAAACACTAATAAAGAATGTATATGGTGAAATTTTATATTCTTTTGATAAATTAACAACTCTATCAAAAATATTTTTACTAACTGGTATATCAATACTGTTACCATTAAATGATTTAACATTTGTAACAGAGTAATCATAAGGTAAATTTAAGATTGGTAAATCATTTGTTTTAAATTTTGAAATCCAATAGTTTTCTATATCTGAGATTTCACTACTATTTATAAATTCATTTTCCCACATAGTATAATCAATATATTCAGTATTAGAAGCAGTAATTGATTTATCACAATATAAATTACAAAAATCTTTTAATAAAATTGATAAAGATGTACCATCCATAACAATGTGGTGTGAATCAATTAAAATTAGAGTTTTTTTGTTTTCCAAATTATATACTGCTACACGGAATAGTGGAGCACAAGATAAATCAAACGGCTTAGGAAAATTATCAACTATTTTTTGTTTATTAGGCACAAAGTCATCAAAAAATTCAACATTAAAATTAATATCTTCTAAAACTACTTGTCTTGGCTCACCATTTATTATTTTAAAAGATGTTCTTAAACTTGATTGTTGTAAAATCAATTCCCTAAAAGCATTTTGTATTTTTTCCTTATCTAGTACAGAATCAACCAAAAAACCACAAGAAACATTATAAACTGTTGTGTTTTTATCCATTTGTGATGCATAGAACATTTCTTTTTGTGATGATGACAATGGGTAAGAGTCACTTTTTGGCGCTTTTTCTATATGCATAACATTAGTATTAGGAGTGTTTTCTATAACATTTGCTAAATCAACTAATGAAGGAGAATTATACAAATCCTTAATTGAAATTGTTAAATTAAAAACTTGTTCAATTCTATATGTGAAATGAATCATTTCAATAGAATCCATTCCTAAACTAAATAAATCTTCTTCCATACTAAAATTAGTATTGTTGATTATTGATGAAACAATATCATATAATTGTTGTTCTATCTCGTTTTTAGGAAGAACAATATCTTTATTTATTTGAGAATAGTCAAATGTTAGTGATTTTCTATCAAGTTTACCATTTGGAGTATAAGGCAATTTGTTCATATGAATATAGTAGCTTGGTATCATATAAGCAGGAAGTATTTTTAAAAGACTAGCTTTTAATTCGTCAATAATAATATCTTTTGAAGATGTGTAATAAGCACATAAAATTTGTTTTCCATCTATTTCGTGACATACTACAGCGCAAGATAAAATATTATCAAATGATGAAATTGCATTCTCTATTTCGCCAAGTTCTATTCTATAACCACGTATTTTTACTTGGAAATCAGCTCTACCTAAATGAACAATCTCTCCTTGTTTAGTATAATAAGCTAGGTCATTTGTGTTATATGCTCTTGAGCCATTATTTAAAGTAATAAATTTTTCTTCAGTTAATTTTTCGTTACCCCAATATCCCTTTGATACACCTAATCCACCAATATATAAATCACCAATTGAATATGGTGGTAGTAATTTTTTGTTGTTATTTAGTATATAACATTGAGTATTTGAAATTGGTTTTCCAATTGTTATGTCGTTATCGTCAGTTAAATCTTTAACAGTTGACCAGACTGTAGTTTCAGTTGGCCCATACATGTTATATATGTTAGCATTACTATATTTTTTTAATGATTTAAGTAGTGATTCTGGCAATGATTCGCCACCTACCATAATATCTGTAATGTTTTTTAAATAATCTAAGCAATTTTTATCTTCTAAGAATGCTAAAAATCTTGATGGCGTTGTTTGTATCATAGAAACATTATTTTTTATACACAATTCATTAAATGAAGCAATATCTTTTTGCTCCGTTTCGTTTGCAATGACAACTTTTAGACCATTTACTAATGAACACCATAATTCCAAAACAAATATATCAAAAGAAATAGTGGTTAAAGAAACCATAGTTTTATCAGGTGAAAAGTTTATATGTCTTGATACACCAATTATAAAATTATGCACATTGTCGTGTGTTAGCATTACTCCCTTTGGTTTTCCAGTTGAGCCAGAAGTATAAATTAAATACATTAATTGAGAAGGTAAAATGTTTATATTTAAATTTTTACATTCATTTTTTGTATATAATTCATTATTAAATGATATGTTAACTTTTTTAAAAGAAGAATCTAATAATTCATAGGTATTTTCATTTAAAAGTACTAATTTAGAATTACTATTTTCTAACATATAAGATATTCTATTTAATGGATATTCTGGGTCTATTGGTAAATAAGCAGCTCCAGATTTTAAAATAGCAAGTAAACCAACAACCATTTCTATAGAACGATTAACCATTATTCCAACCACATCATTGTTTTTAACTCCAAGTGATAGCAAATGATTTGCTAATTGGTTTGAACGTTCATTTAACTGTTCAAAAGTTAAAGATTCATCATTTGCAACAATTGCTATATTATTAGGAGTTTTATCAACCTGTTCTTCAAATAAATCAATGATTGTTTTATTTGAAGAATAATTAACAGTTGTATTATTAAAATTATTTAAAATCATTTCTTTTTCTTCAGAAGTTATAATTTCAATATCATCACATAGGATGTCGTTGTTAGATAAAATTTGTTGTATCATATTTAAAACTCTATAATGAACATTTGCAACATCATTATCATGATATTTATCTGTTAAATAATCATAATTAATAATTAAATTACCAGTATTGTTAACATCGTGAATATGTATACTAAAATCATTAGATGAGTTATTATTAAAAATCCAATTTGTTTCGTAGTTTCCTATGTCATCTGAAACAGCTTTTGTTATTTGATAAGATAAAGAAACATTATATAAATTAGCTATATCAACAGATTTTCTAATATCTTTTAATATGTTTGAATATGGATACCTTTGATGTCTAAATAAAGATACCAAATTAATATTATTTTTTAACGCAAAATCTATAAATGAAATATTTTCATTAAAGTGAATTCTAAAAGGCATTGTTGTAACAAACATACCTGTTGTAGATTTGTCTTTATAGTTAAGTCTATTTAATATAGGTGTTCCAATAATTAAATCATCAACATTTGTAATATTGGCTATATATAACGAAAAAATAGACATAAAAAATACGTAATTTGAAATTCTATTTTTTGCACAGAAATTAGAAATCTGTTTAACTAAACTTGTATCAATATTAAAAGACTGTCTTTTTGCATTAGATGTGTTTGCATAAGTGTCCTTAAATATTGAAGGTATAGAAACAGGTTCTGAGAAATCTTTTAAATATTTATTCCAAAAAACTTTATCATCTTTATATCTATTACTATTTTTATAATCTTGTTCAGATAATATTAAATTTTTATAAGAAAATGTATCAGAAATATATTCTGAATCACCATTCATTAAACTGTGATATATTTTCACAGTTTCTTTTACTGTTATGCCTAAAGACCAAGAATCGGCAATAATATGGTGGACATTTAGAATAATTCCACCTCTTCCGTCAGAAAATTTTACTAATTTAAATTTAAATAAATTTGAATTTAATAATTTAAATTTTTCTTTTACAGTTTCTCTTTCAATAGACGCAAAATCAGTGTCTGAGTTTGCATCGATAACTTCTATATCAAACGGCTCAAATGCGCAAAAAGTCTGCTTTGTTTTATTTCTTACAACGCATAATTGAATTCTAAAACTATCATTTTTTTGCACCAAAATATTGATTGCTTTTTTTAAAATATCAAAATTTACAACCTCGTTTAATATTCCTGATACGCATAAACTGTTTATATTCGTATCAGAAAAGTATATTTCTGTATTCAATATATTTTTTTGTGGATTTGTTAGTTCAAAAAGTTCTTTTGTTTCCATAATTTATATTACCCCTTTAAATACAATTAATCTACTTTAGTATACAATTAAAAACTATAATTTGCAAGCATTTTCGCAATTAAAAACACATAAAAATAAAAAACGACAAAACTAGACAAATAAAGACAAAATAAACCCCAGTAAAAAAATGTTTAAACACTTAAAAAAAGTACAAAATATAATAAAACAGGAGGCAATATGAAAGAAAAAAAGAATAAAAAAAACAAGTTAAAATCAATATTATTAACAATAATAATACTATGTATCATTGCAATAATTTCAATATATCTATATTATACATATCAAAATATAGAATTATATGACTCAGAATACGAAACAACAAGAACAATTTCCACAGTTAATGAACAAACTGTGGAAAACGAAACAGAAAAAAGCAAAAATATTTCAGATATTTTAGAAGAAACAATGAACAGTGTAGTTGGAATATCAAAATTAAAAGAAAATGGAGCATCAATATTTTCTACAAAAAATGAATATTCACTTGGACTTGGAACAGGAGTGATAATATCACAAAATGGTTATATACTAAGCAATGAACACGTAACTGGTCAAAAATTAAGTACCTGCTATGTAACATTAGAAGATGGAAAAAAACTAAACGGCACTGTAGTTTGGAGTGATTCAGATTTAGACTTATCAATTACAAAAATTGAAGCTGAAAAATTAAAATATGTAGAATTAGGAGATTCAAGTAAAACAAAAATAGGGGAGACAGTATATGCAATTGGAAATCCAATAGGGTTTGAATTTAGAAGGACTGTAACTTCAGGAATTATAAGCAGTAAAAATAGAACAATTAAATTAGAAGAAGAAAATAATACATCATACATGTCAAATTTAATACAAACAGATGCTACTATAAATCCAGGAAACAGCGGAGGACCACTAATATATCCAGATGGAAAAGTTATTGGAATAAACACAGTAAAAATCACATCAGCAGAGGGGATAGGGTTTGCGGTACCAATTAATGTTGTAAAACCAGTTATAAAAAGTTTTATAGAAAATGATAGTTTTGAACAGGCAACACTAGGAGTTTATGCTTATGATAAAAATGTTGTTCCATATTTAGACAGCAATGTAAATTTCAAAAGAGGAATTTATGTATCTCAAATAATAAAAAATAGTCCGGCCTCTAAAACGGAATTAAAAGAGGGGGACATTATAAATTCAATTGATGGTATTGAATTAAATACAATGAATGATTTAAGAGAATATATATTTAGCAAGAAACCTGAAGATGTAGTAACTCTACAGGTTTCAAGAGGAAAGGTAAATAAAACTATAAAAGTAGCATTGCGGTAAAAGAAATTAATTATCACTAAAATTATATTTTCTAACAAAATCCTTAGTTTCAGAATTATTCATAAAAACAGAAGAACGATTTTTCTTTAAAAACTCAATGATATCGTAAACATCAATCCAAATCTCATTTTTACCATCAAATTGAGATTCATCAAAAATTAATTCCAATCCAAAATGAAGATGGGGAACGTTGATATTATTCACGTTCTCTTTTCTGCTATAACCTGTCATACCAAGATAGCCGATAACATCACCTGCTGTAACAGTTGAACCCTCCGTTAGGCCTGCTACATAAGGGTGATCTTTTCGCAGATGGGCATAGTAATAATATCTTTTTCCATCAGTACTTCTAATACCAACACGCCAGCCACCATATTGATTCCAACCTAAATGCTGAATAGTACCAGACTCAACAGCAATAATTGGAGTTCCAATACTTCCCATAAGGTCATTTCCTAGATGCGTACGCTTGAAACCATAAGAACGAGAAGCACCAAAATCATCATAATGACTAAAACTATAATTTTTAGCAATTGGCAAAAACGCCTTAATACCATACTTCTTTTCAAAATTTGTAGTTCCATCTTTATTAGGTGTTTCGACGGAATAGTTACCGATAAATCCAGACAAAACAGCAGAATATGCATCATAATAGTATTTGTAATATTTCATATCTTTTGTTATATCTTCCATAGTCTGACCAGAATTTAGATGCTCAATTAATTTATCTAAATCATTTTGATTAAATTTTTTAAAATTACCACCATTTTTACAAGCTAAATATGATAGTATTTCTATCCAATTATATTTAATTTTAGAATCAGAATTATGGGAGTCTATGTCTAGCTTTGCAGTTTTTTCTAGTGCTTCTGATGTTATTTTAAAGTCTACCCATTTTATAAAGTCTTTGCTTTCTTCTTGCGTTTTTGCTTTATTCCAAAATATGAATTTATTTGAGTTTGCTGCAAATGATATGATTATGAAACTTGATAGTATTATTAGTATTATTGCTATTGATGATATTGTTATTACTGTTTTGTTTAGGGTTATTGATTTTATAAACATAAAAAACACCTCATATAATTGTATTTTTGAAATGTGAGTTTTATGAACTTTTGATATAAAAAACTCTCAAATAAATCTGAGAGTTTTGGTACACCAGGAGAGATTCGAACCCCCGACCTTCCGATTCGTAGCCAAAAAACTAAATTAAACTAATTACCACCATATATATTGACATTTGGTGGCGATTAGTATAAAATAATAATGGAGGGAAGATTATGATTTTTACATATAATGAATTACTATTGAAATATAAAAGTGCATATCAAATAGAAAAAGCTGTAAAGAATAGTGAAATATATAAAATTGAAAAGGGAATATATTCAGATGTAGCTAATGTAAAGTATTTAGAGGTTATAACGAAAAAATATCCATACGGAGTAATTGCTTCATACTCTGCATATTACTATTATAATTTAACAGATGTAATTCCAAATAAAATATATTTAGCTACAAAGAGAAATGGAACAACAATAGACTCTAAAAAAATAAAACAAATTCGTATGAAAGACGAATTATATAATTTAGGAAAGACTAAAATCGAATACGAAGGAATCAAAATAAATATTTACGATAAAGAGAGAATGTTGATTGAACTAGCTAGAAATAAAAATAAAATAGGATATGATTTATATAAAGAAATAATATCTAATTATAGAAAACAAGTACATTTATTAGATACACAAAAAATAGAAGAATATATACAGTATTTCGTAAATGGAAATAAAATTTTTGAAATAATACAAGACGAGGTGTTTTAATTGAATATATATGAAGCTATTAATAAATATGTAAAATCAGGATACTCTGAAGATGATGCAATCTCAAAAGTTGCTCAAGATATTGTTTTATTAAAAATTGGAAAAAGCAAATATAATAAGAATATAACCGTAAAAGGGGGAGTTGTAATGCACAATATATCTAAAGATATGCGTCGTGCAACTCGAGATATGGATATTGATTTTATAAAATATTCATTAGAAGATAAATCTATACGTAATTTTATAAAAGAATTAAATAATGCAAATGATGGTGTTAAAATAAAGATTGTTGGAAAAATTGAGCCGTTACATCATCAAGATTATGATGGTAAAAGAATTTATGTACAACTAATTGATAAAAATAAATATACAATAAGTTCTAAATTAGATATTGGAGTACATAAATATTTTGATATACAACAAGATGAATATTATTTTGATTTTAATATAATAGATGAAAGTGTAAGCTTGCTTATTAATTCTAAAGAACAAATAATTGTTGAAAAATTAAAATCGTTATTAAAATTTGGTATTGCGTCTACTAGATTTAAAGATATTTTTGATTTTTATTATTTAATAAACAATGAGAATTTGGATAAGGATAAGCTTGTAAAGTACATAGATATTTTAATTTTTAATGATAAAAGTATGCGTGAAAGTGAATTAGAAGATATACATATAAGATTAACAAATATATTAAATAACAGTAGATTTAGGTCAAGAATTAATACTGCTAATAATAACTGGTTAGAAATTCCTGTAAAAGATGTTGTTGATAATATCTTAGAATATTTTAAAAATTTAGAGATGGTTACCAAATAAAAAATAGATAATAATAAAAAACTCTCAAATAAATCTGAGAGTTTTGGTGCACCAGGAGGGATTCGAACCCCCGACCTTCCGGTTCGTAGCCGAACACTCTATCCAACTAAGCTACTGGTGCATACGTAATATTATAAAGGTTTTTTTATTATTTTTCAAGTATTTTTACTTTTTTTATTAAATTTTTATAATTTTACTTGCAAAATGAAAAAAAGTGTGCTATTATATATAAGCATTTGGTAAATCGAGGTGTAGCGCAGTTGGTAGCGCGCGTGGTTTGGGACCATGAGGTCGC
>CAZHCX010000017.1:0-19297 GCA_964531445.1 uncultured Clostridium sp.
TTCAAAGAAAAAGATGTATTCTATATTGGTAGAGGTGTAGATTATGTTACTTCTATGGAAGCATCATTAAAATTAAAAGAAATTTCTTATATACATTCAGAAAGCTATGCAGCTGGTGAATTAAAACATGGACCTATTGCTTTAATTGAAAATGGAATAACAGTTATAAGCATTATAACTGATGAAAATTTATTAAAGAAAACTGTAAGTAATATTCAAGAAGTTATCACTCGCGGTGCAAAAACTCTTGTCGTTACAAATAAAAATGTAGATAAATCAATGTTTGAAAAAGTAATTTCTATTCCAGAAACAAATTGCTTTATCTCACCTATTTTATCTATAATTCCACTTCAATTATTAGCTTACTATATTTCTAAAGAAAAAGGATTAGATGTTGATAAACCAAGGAATTTAGCAAAATCAGTAACAGTTGAATAACACTTGTCAAAAGGGACTCCCCTTTTTGACACCTAAAAAAGAAGTTTAGTTTTAAATGCTAAACTTCTTTATTTTCTATAATATCATTTTTTGTATTATTAATTATTGTATTCTCTTTTTTATTAACTGTTTGATTTTCTACAACATTGTTTTGTATTACCATATTTTCCTTTTTTTCTTCTTTAATTATATTTTTATTTTCTTCTGAAACACTTTCTTTTTGGTTTTCATTATTTTTTATTACATTACTGCCTTTAAGCGTATCATTATTTTGAATATTATTATTTTTTTCTACTGTCTTTATACTATTTTGTACATTTGTTTCCTGACTTTGCACCTTAACATTATCAGTTTGATTTCTCCATGGATTTGACGGATTTGAATCTGTTGGATCCCAGTTCCTACACTCTACATTTCCTGATATTTTTGCAGCACCTGGTTTTCCCAATGGACCAGGATTTGAATCCGAATAAAACTCAACTACTGTGCCAGCTGAAATATTATTAAAAATCCACTGTGCATCTTGAACGGTTAATCTTACACATCCAGCTGATGCACTTGTCCCTAATTTATCATATTCTAAATATTCTAATGACGCAGGATCATTTTTTCTTAAATATGGAACAGAATGAAATAAAATATTTCCTACAATTTTAGTTGTATATTGACCATATACATAAGTTCCTGGGGTATGTCCAAATAAAGTTCCCCATCTTCCCTTTCCACCAGGCGTTTTATATTTTCCAGACTTAGGAGTTGCAATACCTGTTGAACATACCATTACTTTCGCAGGTACAGTATATTCCCCATTTGCATCTTTAGTATATATAGTTACAACATTTGCACTATTATTTACTTTAATATAATATGTAGTATTGCTATCTATTTTATCACTTTTTATTTCTTCCTTTATAATTTCTTTTTTTGCCTCTGCTTCATTTTCCTCTATTATTTCATCATCAACATTTTCGCTAACTACAACATCTAAAATATCACTTTCTTGCATTTCTTCTTCGCTAGCAAATACTTCTACGCTTTTATTTGATTTTTTTTAAATTATACAACGAGCAACAATAGTTGATACAACAATTGCAATTACTACTACCAATATAATAAATTTTATTTTTTGTTTTTTCATATATTTCTCCATTTCATACTACAATTATAACATTATATTTTTACTTAATCTACATTTTTTATAAAATATATTATATAAACAATTTTAAAATTACTAGAAAAACAGCTCCTGGCAGACCTAACAATCCAACTAAGATACTTGTAAAGAAATTAAGTCCAATATGAAATCCCCACGTACTACCTATTAAATTAATTAAAAAAATAGTTATTCCCCCTAAAAAGGAATTAACAACCAACCTCAAAATTTTTTTAATAGGCAAAATAAACACTCTTCCAAAAATAAATAAAAAACATATACACGCCAAATATGTAAGTAAATTTGTATCCATATACATACCCCTTTAAACACTCATTAATATATTTGTATGAAAGTATATGGACTTATATTCTCTTTAACCTATTTCCTCATTATCAAATTTTTCATATTCCATTTGCTTAATAGAATCTAATGTTATTCCACTCATTTTTGCCAATTTTAATAAATAATCTAATTTTGCTTGTTTAGCTTTAATTTCATAAATATAATAATCAATTAATTCTAACTCTGCAAATTCAAAATTTTTATTATCACTTTTTAAATCTTCTTTTGTCTTTATTATAGTTCTAATCAATTCAACTTCTTTTTCCATTTCTGTCTTATTTTTAATATTTTGTTCTTTTACAAATTCTTCTTGCATAAAATCACCCTTTAAAATAATTTAAAATATTATATGCATCTAAAATAGAAATATTCATTTTTATTCAAATATAAGCACTTTTTTTGCAAAAATACTTGTTTTTTTCGCCATTTTATAGGATAATAGATATGTAGAAAAAAATTAATAAAGGGGCAATATATAATGAAAATAATAGATAAATTTCTAAAAACATTAGGCACAAGTAGAAATACATTTGCAACATATATATTAACACTTGTAACAATATATTTAGCAGTAGATAGATTAGTAGAATTTTTTCTAATGTTATTCACTGGTGTATCATATTCATATTGGGGACCACTTCAATACACAGCCGCATTAGCATGTCCAATATTTGCATACTTATTTTCACCAGCATCAGAATTTTCGGCAACCAAAACAAAAAAAGTATCACTATTCTATATATATATAATTGGATTAAGTATTATTGCAATCTCAATGTTTGTTCAATGGCTTAATATGGGAGCATGGTTGTTATTAATTTACAATCCAGGATATGTAGATTTAGTTACTAACTTTTCAGAATTAATAAAACCTGCAATGACATCAATAACAATATTATTACCAATTTTAATAATACCAAAAATATTCAATTTCTTATATTTTGGTGTAAACGACAGCTTAGATATGAGCCGTTCAATTTGGGATTATGGTGGAATTGATTTATCAGACAAAAAACAAGGTCATGGGCCATATACTTGTGATGTTTATTTATGTTATAACAGTGAAAACGGAGCACAAATAACAATACCAGAAGTATCTAGATATCAATCAATGTTTGTATGTGGTGCTTCAGGTTCAGGAAAAACATCATTAATTTATGAACCATTAATAGCAAGAGATTTAGATAGAAAATTCTTCTATAGAGAAGTAGCAAAAGAAATGGGATTTACAGCATTAAAGACAAGAATTGCTGTTCTAAACCGTCCTTACGATAACGACTATTTAAACGAAAACTTTAATTTAAACATGTTAATTCCAACATCAGGAAACGAAGATGTTTATAAAGGTTATATGAAAAAAATGATTTTAGACAGTTCAGCTGGAATGACAACATATAAAAACTGTGGTGTAACAGTAATGTCTCCAGACAGAGAATTAGTAGACCATATGATGGATGTTTGCCGTAACTTTAAAATACACTACAACGTAATTGATCCATCAGACAAAACATCAATTGGATTAAACCCATTTGTATATGATGATGCAAATAAAATTGCAATTACAGTATCTTCTGTTTTAAGAACAATGCTTGAAATTTCGAAAGAAGAACCTGATGAAACATATATAGAATCAGTTGTAATTCAAGCTATTGAAAACGTTTCAATTTTATTAAAAGAAATGTACCCAAGAATGAACGAAGGTTCATTACCAAATTTAGAAGACATGCTTAAAATGTTTACAAACTTTGATTTAGTTGAAAAAATGTGCGAAATAATGGCACACAACGAAGAATTAAAAGAAAAATATCATACACAAATTGCTTACTTTAAAAAGAATTTTTACAAAGATGGTATTAATAGAAAAAATACAGAAATTTATATTGATGCAGCAATCACTCAATTAGATAAATTATTGAGATTACCTGGTGTAAAATCAATATTATGTAACAGACATAACAACATCAATTTTGATGAAATGCTTGCAAACGGAGATGTTACATTTGTATGTACAAGACGTGGTGATTTAGGTGCATCAAGCCATAAAGCATTTGGATTATTCTTCTTAATTTCAATGCAAAATGCGGTTTTAAGAAGACCTGGAAACGAAAAATCAAGAGTTCCAAACTTCTTATATGTAGACGAGTTCCCTGCTTTCATTTGTAAAGCAACTGAGCCAATGTTTACAATGTATAGAAAATATAAAGTTGCTACAACAATTTCAGCACAAAACTTAGAACAATTAAATGTTTCTTTTGGTAAAGAAAACTTTAGAAATACAATTTTAACAAACTGCGCAAATAAAATCTTCACAGGTGGCGGTAATATTGAAGAACTTGAATGGTGGGGAAATGAATTTGGTATGAAGAGAGAATGGCAAATGCAAAATACTATTGATTTTGATAAAATGAAATATTCTTCTACTCATGGTGGTGTAGGATGGAACTTCATTCCTTATTTCAAACCTGGAAAACTTCAAGCAATTGGTGCAAAAGGTTGTGCCTATAAAATTAGATCTGTAGGTGGAACTGCAATAGTTGGTGAAGGAAAACTTAATTATTTAGAGTCAAAATATAAAGAACCTAAAAAGATTAAGATTTATGATTTTGGAAAATACTCTGATGGTGTTACAACAGTAACAGAAGATGATAATGATTCAAATCCTAAAAAAACAAAATTTAATCCTAAAAAATTAAATTTTATGGATGAAAGAAATGAAATTAACCCTATTCAAACAAATACTTCTGATTCAGATTATTTATTTGATAATGAAGATGCAATAGTTGTTAACTTTAAAAAGAAGAAAAATCAATAAAAAACAAACACTTAAAAGAATTTATAAAACTTTTAAGTGTTTATTTTTATGTTTTAAATAGATACAATATTTTCAATGACCACTATTGTACTATTTTATAATGTAATTCCTATTAAATCAATTAAAATTCCAGAAATTACTCCAATTATATATAAAAGAACAATAACATTAATATTCTCTTTTATTTTATCATTAGTTTTAAATAATACTGCAAGACCAACACCAGCTCCTGTTAATAAACCAGAAAACATACTTCCTATAGAAATAACATTTCCAAGATACATATTAGTAATTATAACAGATGCTGCACAATTTGGAATTAATCCTATTAAAGAAGCAATCATTGGTCCAATAACAGGTTTATTTAATATCCATCCAGAAATTGTCTCCTCCCCAACAAAATAAACAATAACATTAATTAAAAATGTAACCAAAACTATAAAAACAAATATATTTAATGTATGTTTTAAAGAAGATTTTAAAATTCCTGCTTTATCACAATGACAATGTTCTTCTTCACATATATGTTCAATTTCATTATCATGTTCAGCTTGATTTAAATATTTCTTATTGTTTCTTTTTAATAAAACTAATGCTATATCAATTAAGCTACCAGCAATCATACCAATTACAACTTTTATAGCTAATATTTTTAAAATAACAACTGGTGCAACTGACTCAGATATAAAAATTGGTAACATCTCATCTGATGTAGATAAATAAACTGCAATCAATGTTCCAAGTGTTATTACTCTTCCTGCATATAAATTAGTAGCTGAAACCGAAAATCCACATTGAGGAAACGCTCCTAATATACTTCCTGCAATAGGCCCCCATTTTCCTGATTTTTTTATTGCTTTTTTTGATTTTTCTCCCATTTTATGTTCTATATATTCCATAATTAAATATGTAATAAATAAAAATGGTAATATTTTTATTGAATCTATTAAAGTTTCTTCTATTACTTCTAACATATTTTTCTCCTTTTAAATTAGACTTTTATAAGTTTAACATAAAATTAGAAAATATGCAAGTTGTAAATTTTGCTTAGTTAAATTTTGCCAAGTTAAATAAGTCCTTCTCGGTTAAATAATTTACGACTGCTAAATTTTTTTATCTTCTAAAACCTCTTAAAAAACAACCTCTCCTATTCCCCATATTATAATAATCATTATAATTTCTTCCGCAATCACAATAATTTTTTCCATAATCATTAATTGTATATAAATTATTCTCTACACCATTTATAGCTTCACTTGTACCAGAAGAAATCAAACTCTCAGTAGCATTATGCATATTTCCGAATAACATTTGTTGTTAAATTCGAATTTGTAGATTTGTTCTTTCTTCGGTCACAATCTTGAAGCCACTCATGAACCAACTTTGTCAAAACAGCAGTAATATAAGCAAGAATTGCATACGCAATGGCAAGAATTAAAATATTTAAATCTCCAATTATAAATGTAGCAACCAAAAAAACAACAAAAATAATTCCTGCAACCAAAGCTGGAGAATCAAACAACTTTTGTAATGCAATTGATACAATAACCACCGCTAATGGCAAAGCAAAAAATATCAATATTAAATTATTCATAACACTCTCCCTTTCTTTTTAATATAGTTTATTCAAACTCACTAAAAATGTTACTTTTAAGCATCTTCAATAAATAATATTTCCTTGACATTACAAGTATTTTGGCATATACTAAACATATAAATTTTTCGATTAATTCGCAAAAATTTATTAAAACTCAAAATAAAAAAGGAGGCATTTTCATGAATAATCTAATAGAAATTAGATGGCATGGTAGAGGTGGCCAAGGTGCAAAAACAGCATCATTATTATTAGCAGATGCAGCATTCAACACTGGAAAATACATACAAGGATTCCCTGAATACGGTCCAGAAAGAATGGGAGCACCAATAACTGCATATAACAGAATAAGTAATAACCCAATCACAGTACATAGCAATATATACGAACCAGACTATGTAGTTGTAGTTGACGATACGCTTTTAGAATCAGTACCAGTAACTGACGGACTAAAAGAAACAGGAGCAATTGTAATAAACACAACGAAATCTCCAGAATATATAAAAGAAGTTTTAAAAGGTTATAATGGAGACATATACACAATAGACGCAAGAAAAATATCAGTAGACGCACTTGGAAGATATTTTCCAAACACTCCAATGCTTGCAGCAATAGTAAAAGTTAGCAGAATAATGTCAGATGAAGCCTTTCTAGACGATATGAAAGGATCATTTAAACACAAATTTGCAAAAAAACCTGAAGTTATCGAAGGAAATATGAAAGCATTAGAAATAGCACTAAAAGAAGTGCACAAAATATAGGGATTGAGGGACGTTCCTTAAAATCCCTGTTTAAAGGGATTAAGGGACACTCCTCCTTTGTAGATAATTGTTTTATAAAGGACTGTCCCCTAATCCTTGCTAGAAGGGAATTTAAGGAACGTCCCCTAATCCCTATTCGAAGAAAGAGAGGAATTTAAAATGACAAATATAGATAAAAACACACCAATAGATGATTTAACAATTGGTGGAAATATTTATACAGCTGGTAACGCAAAAGAATTTAAAACTGGCGACTGGCGTAGTATGAAACCTGTTTGGATTAAAGAAAAATGTACTCAATGTGGTTTATGTTTTCCTGTTTGTCCAGACAATTCAATTCCAGTAAGTAAAGAGACTTTACAAAGAGGAGATTTTAATTATGATTATTGCAAAGGTTGTGGTGTATGTGCAAAAGTATGCCCATTTGGCGCAATAGAAATGAAGGAAGAAGGTGCTGAATAATGAGTATTAGAGAAAGATTAAGTGGTAATGAAGCTGTTGCTACTGCTATGAAACAAATTAATCCTGATGTTGTTGCAGCCTTCCCTATCACACCATCAACAGAAATACCTCAATATTTTTCAACATTTGTTGCAAATGGTACTGTTGATACAGAATTTGTTGCTGTTGAAAGTGAACATAGTGCTATGAGTGCTTGTATTGGTGCAGAATCTGCAGGTGCAAGAGCCATGACTGCTACATCAGCAAATGGTTTATCATTAATGTGGGAAATGATTTACATTGCTTCTAGTTTAAGACTTCCTATAGTTTTAAATCTAGTTAACAGAGCTGTTTCAGGACCTTTAAACATTCATAATGATCATTCAGATGCAATGGGTGTTAGAGATGCTGGATGGATTATGATGTTTTCTGAAAACAATCAAGAAGCCTATGATAACAACTTGATGGCACATAGAATTGCTGAAAATTCAAAAGTTCAACTTCCTATAATGATTTGCCAAGATGGTTTTATTACTTCTCATTCAATTGAAAATATTGAACTTGAAAATGATGAAGATGTTAAAAAATTCGTTGGAGAATATCATCCAGAACATTATTTATTAAATAAAAAAGAACCAATTGCCGTTGGTCCACTTGATTTACAAGCTTATTTATTTGAACACAAAGCGCAACAAGCTGAAGCAATGAAAGCTGCAAAACAAGTTATATTAGATGTTTCAAAAGATTTTGAAGCATGGACTGGTAGAAAATATGGTTTATTTGAAGAATATAAATTAGATGATGCAGAACTTGCAATCGTTTGTATGAACTCAACAGCAGGCACTGTAAAATCAGTTGTTGATAAGTTAAGAGAAAACGGCGTAAAAGCTGGTTTATTAAAAATAAGAGTTTACAGGCCATTCCCTGGAGAAGAAGTTGCTAAAGCACTTAAAAACGTAAAAGCTGTTGCAATTTTAGACAAAGCAGACTCTCTAAACGGAATTGGTGGTGCTTTATTTGAAGATGTTGTATCAAGTTTATATGTAGAAAAAGTAAACGTTCCAGCTGTAAACTATATTTACGGTATTGGTGGTAGAGATACAACAGAAAAAGATATCGAATCAGTTTACACTGACCTATCAACAGATGCAAAATCAGAAAAAATAGAAAATCCTTACAGATACTTAGGATTAAGAAAGGAGGCTAAATAATTATGGCATATAATATGAAAGAAATAGTAGCTAATAAGCCTTCCAGATTCACAGAAGGACATAGAATGTGTGCAGGATGTGGAGCACCAGTTGTTGCAAGACACATATTAAGAGCATTAAAAGAAGAAGATCACGCTGTTATAGCAAATGCAACTGGATGTATGGAAGTATCAACATTTATTTATCCATACACAGCATGGACAGATTCATTTATACACACAGCCTTTGAATGCGCTGGAGCAACACTTTCTGGTGTAGAAGCAGCATATAAATCAATGAAAAAGCAAGGCAAATTGCCAAATGACGAACACACAAAATTCATTGCATTTGGTGGAGACGGTGGAACTTATGATATAGGACTTCAATCTTTATCTGGAGCAATGGAAAGAGGTCATGACATGTTATACGTATGCTATGACAACGGAGCATATATGAACACAGGAATCCAACGTTCATCAGCAACACCTAGATTTGCAGACACAACAACATCACCAGCAGGAACAGAAATTCCAGGAAAAATGCAATCAAGAAAAGACTTAACAAAAATAATGGTTGGACATCACCTACCTTATGTAGCACAATCAATTGCAGTTAACAATATGAAAGACTTATATGAAAAAGCAGAAAAAGCAATTTACACAGAAGGACCAACATTCTTAAATGTAATGGCACCTTGCCCAAGAGGATGGGGTTACCCAACAGAAGACCTAATGGCAATCAACAAATTAGCCGTAGAAACATGTTATTGGCCATTATATGAAGTAGTTAATGGTGTTTATCATATAACATACAAACCAGCTAAAAAGAAACCTATTGAAGAATTCCTAAAACCACAAAAAAGATTTAAACACATGTTTAAACCTGGTAATGAATGGATGATAGAAGAATTCCAAAAAGAAGTAGATAAAAGATGGCAAGAACTTTTAGATTTAGAAGAATTAACAAACAGGGATTAAGGGACGTTCCTTAAAATCCCTGTTTGAAGGGATTAGGGGACACTCCTTAATCCTTTTTCTATTTTTATTTTATTATATAATTATTTTTTTGAATTTAATATACTTATCCTATTTTTTCCAATTCCAATATACTCTGCAAACATTTTATTAGTTACATTAAACTTATTTTTTAAATCTTTTGCTAATATTACAATTAAGTAATTATTTCTTTTTATATTTTCAATACTACAATCATACTCATCACAAAATTTTGAAATATATTCTATCATTTTTTCATTTAAGTTTTTCATGTCTTCTTTTATATCTATGACGTCATTTTCATCAAAATTTCTGTTATGAACTTCTTTAAAAGCTTGTAAGTAATCTCTTTCATTAAAAATTAATTTTGAAATATTTTCATCTACATTTTTATTTAAATACGAATTATAAGATGAAAATTTATAATCACTTTCCTTTTTTACCATTCCCGCTTTTACAGGATTTTTATGTATATATGCAAATACATTAAATAAATGATTTTCATCTGAAATTTGCTGTGTATAATACCTATTACGAAAAACATATCCAACCCTATTCTTATTTTTATTATAAAAAATTGCATACGTAGTATTAACAATACTCATAATCTTAGATAAATCTTTTACATTTTCGCAATAAAATAATAAATGCACATGATTATCCATAATACAATAAGCTATTACTTTTGTATTTGCATAATTTTTTATTGTTTCTTTTAACACTTTTATATATTCATTTTTGTGTATTTTTTCTAGAAAAATATACTCTTTGTTTATCCCTTGTGAGATAACATGAATATACCTTGAATTTATATTTTCTCTTGATATTCTCGGCAAAGCTACCTCCTTTTAGTTTTTTTATCCTTATTGAATTTTAAATAGAATTAATTTTGAATTTTAGTTTATTTTGAATTATAATTTACTTTGAATTTGAATTTACTTTTAATAAATTCTAAACATTAAAAAATTTTTTGAATAAAATCTTATTTGAAAAAATTTAATTATAAAATTAGAAAATTTAAAATAAGGACTGTCCCCTAATCCCTCCTAGAAGGGATTTTAAGGAACGTCCCTTAATCCCTGTTTAGTCCTCGATTGGTGCTTCTACAGGACATACGCCAGCACAAGTACCACATGATATACATGCTGATTGATCTATAACAAATCTTTCATCACCTTGTGATATACATCCTACCGGACATTCTGCAGCACATGCTCCACATGATATACATTTTTCTGTAATTTTGTATGCCATTTAATTCACCTCCTCATTATTTTCTATATCTTCGTCCAAATCTTCTTGTTCTTTTACATTGTCTTTTAAAACTTTGACATCTTTTGCATCATATTTTTTATATGCAAAGCCTCCATCTTCAGTTTTTAATTTTACTCTAATTCTTTCCTTTAGAATTTCTATGTTATCTACTTCTCCCTCACCATCTTCAGTTTTAACTATTGCACCTACATGAGGAAGATGTTTTAATTTGTCCTCATAAACTTCATTTTCATATTTTAAACAACACATTAATCTTCCACAATTTCCAGATATCTTTGATGAATTTAGTGATATGTTTTGTTCTTTTGCCATTTTTATTGATACTGATTCAAAATCACTTAAGAAACTACAGCAACAAAGTTCTCTTCCACAAACACCGTTACCACCTATTCTTTTTACTTCATCTCTAACACCCATTTGTCTTAATTCAATTCTTGTTTTATATACAGCTGCTAAATCTCTAACCAAATCTCTAAAGTCCACTCTACCAACTGCTGTAAAATAGAATAAAATTCTGCTATTATCAAATTTACATTCAACTTCTGTTAATGTCATATCAAGTTTATGTTCTTTAATCTTTTTTTCACATATTTTGAATGCTTCTTTTTCTATTTTTCTACATTCTTCATATCTTTTTATGTCTTTATTTGTAGCAATTCTTACAACTTTTTTTAATGGTGCTACTACTTTTTCATCTTCTACATATCTGTTTGGGATTAATACTTCTGCAAACTCTTCTCCTTGTGCAGTTTCAACAATTACTTTATCACCTTTTTTTACTTTTATTCCTTTTGGATTAAAGAAATATATTTTACCTAATTTTTTAAATCTGATTCCTATAATATTCTTCAAGCTTTTGCCACTCCTTGTCTTTTAATTTACTTGCTCCCACAAATTTAATAACATGTTATCAATACACATATCAAAATTCGCATTTGATTTTAATCTTTTCTTTGTCTCTTCTATTATATCAATACATTTAGCATATTTAGCTGATTTAAATGCTAAAACCATTAAAACTATATTCATATAATTAAGTACCTCAAATTTATCATCTTTTGCTTTATAAATTGGTTCGGCCATATTTAAAATATCGATTTTATCTTTGTTTTCTAATTGATATATTACTTGTTCTATTTTTTCGTAATCTTCTTGCTTGTTTTGCAATTGAATTGCTTTCCCTATACTTCCTTGACATGCATTTAACATTATTTTACTATTAATTTTCACACTATAATTTTCTTCCAAAAATTGATTTATTTTATCATTTGGAATTTTGTCAAAATGCAATATCATACATCTTGATTTAATAGTACTAAGAAATGCATTTTCGTTTGAACCAATTAAGATTATTGTTACATATTCAGGTGGTTCTTCTAGTGTTTTTAACAAACAATTTTGCGCTTCTCCAGTCATTTTATCACTATCATTAATTATATAAACTTTTTTGTTTGATATGATTGGTTTTTCCGCAATCTTATTTTGAAACTCCCTTATTTGTTCGATTTTTAAACTATTTCCATCTGGTTCTATAATCTTAAAATCAGGATTATTGTTTGTATCAAATTCTATACATGATTTACATTTATTACAATATTTGTTTTCATCAGTACATAATATCATTTTTGCAAATTCTTTAGCAATCATTTTTTTGCCAATTCCTTCTGTTCCAACAAACATGTAACTATGAGATGTTCTATTGTTTTTTACTGAATTTATTAGTAATTCTTTTGTATTTTCATTTCCTAATATATTACTAAACATTACCTCTCCCTATTAACTTAAAATTTGCATTTTATTTTACTTTTCCCCATAAATTTAATGGCCATATTCTAATCCAAACTTTGCTTTCAATTTTATTAAGTGGAATACATCCAAATGATCTACAGTCTGTACTATGACTTCTGTTGTCTCCCATTGCAAATACACAATTTTCTGGTACAACAAAGTTTGTAAATCCAGCTCCTATAACATCAGTAACAATTCCTGGTTGTAAATAATCCTCTTCAAGTTTTTCATCATTAATATATACAGCACCATCTTTAATTTCAACATGGTCTCCTGGTAATGCAATTACTCTTTTTATGTAGCTGTCTTTTCCAAGTTCTAATACATAATATACAAATTTGTTCCATAATCCTTGTGGTTCATCTTCATATTTTGCAACCGGATTAGATTGATCAACTTCTGTAAATGTATATATCTTCTTGCTTGGTGCTTCAAATGTGATTATATCTCCTTTTGATGGCATTTTCTTTGTTGTTCTTACCCATCTGTTAAGCCATAATCTTTGGTCTTGAACAAGTGTTGGATACATTGAAACTTGTTTTACGATTGTTGGTGTTCCTACAAAAAATCTAAATAATAATGCTAAAACTATAGCTATAATTACACAATAAACCCATTCTAATATATTTTTTGCTTTTTCACTCATTTGTATCTATCTCCTATCTTTTTTCTAATTTAATATCTTTTACATTATACATTAATTTATTTAATTTATCAATAAAAAGAACTATGTTATTTAAAAAAATTGCAAAAAAAAAAGAAGGACTGTCCCCCAATCCCTCCTAAAAGGGATTTTAAGGAACGTCCCCTAATCCCTAGTAGGAATTCGAATAACAACTTCAGTCCCTTCTCCTACTTTACTCTTAATATCAATGCTTCCACCATTTTTATCAAGAATTTCTTTTGCTATAGAAAGACCTAAACCTGTGCCGCCCATTTCTCTAGTACGAGCTTTATCAACCCTATAAAATCTTTCGAATATTCTTGATAAGTCATCTTCTGGAATTCCAATTCCATTGTCAAATATTTTTATATATGCATCATTATATACAAAACCAACATAAATTTTTATTTCACCATTTTCAGGCGTATATTTTATACTGTTTGTTAATATATTTAAAACAACTCTTTCAATGTCATATTTATCGGCATAAACTGGTGGTACATCTGCTGTTACAAAACAATTTACAGTATGGCCTTTTTTCTTTATCTCTATTGCTAATTTTTCTTGACATCTCTTTACTAATTCGCCTAAATCAAACGTCTCTTTTTGTGTCTTTTTTTTGTTACTATCATATCTTGAAAGTGTTAATAAATCAGTTACAAGTCTTGCCATCCTTCTTGATTCTGATGCTATCACATTTATAAATTTTGTTTGTGTTTCTGCATCATATCCACCCTCTAAAAGTGTATCTGCATACCCCATTATTGATGTTATTGGTGTTTTTAATTCGTGTGATACATCTGCAACTAATTCTTTTTGCATATTATCAAGTTTTACATGTTCTGTTATATCTTGAATTACAGCAATTACCCCATCTGGTAAATCATTTTCATTTTTAAATGGAGCAAATAATACCTTTACATATGAATCTTCAACTTGTATTTTTTGTTCTGTTGATGTCCAGTTTTCTAGATATATTACTTTTTCCATATTTATATCCAAATTCATTTTATCAAATATATCATTAAATGTATTGTCTTCAGGACTAATACTTAAAAACTTTTTGGCAGCTGGATTTATTAAAATAATTTCACCCTTCATATTAAAAGCAATAATTCCATCTGTCATATGTAAAAGTATTGTTTCTATTTGATTTTTTCTAGATGATACTTCATTTAATTTATTTTTTAATTCTAATTTTTCATCACCTTTTATAAATTTGTTTTTTGGATAAACAACAAATCTAGATAAATATGATGCTATTAAAATTCCTATTATTACGAACAAAGCATCTATTATTAAAACTGTTACTTTTGATTGTTGGTATAAATTATAAGCTTTATTACTTATTTCACTTATACTCCCATCTTGTCCAACATTTAGCCACATTTCTTTTATACTTGAAATATAAAAGAAACTTAAACTTCCTATTAATATTAATCCAATTAAAAATGAAATTGTTATAATTTTAGATTTGATATTTTTATACATTTTTCTTCTCCTTAACCACTCTTACAATCTCTGCATATATCTTATCTTCTACATTTGTTGTTGATACTTTTAGTGCATTTTTTGACATTTGTATTTCTTTATTTTTATCTAAAACTATTTCTTCTATTTGTGCATTTAATTTTTTATATTCTAGTTCATCATTTAATATTATTTTTGCAGCTCCAACCTTTTCTAATACTTTAGCATTGTGTAATTGATGATCACCACTTACATTTGGTAAAGGTATTAAAATTGATGGTTTTCCTAAATTTGATATTTCCGTTATTGTCATTGCTCCACTTCTTGCAACAATTAAATTAGAAATATTCATTATCTCTTCCATATTATAAATATATGGAACAATTTTTGCATTTTCTATATTATTTATACTAATATTTTGATCTTGTAATCTACCTTTTATAATATCATATTGTTTTGGTCCAGTTGCCCAAATTATTTGATAATTAAAATTTAATTTATTTTTTAATATTCCAAGTATTGCTTCATTTATTTTTTGAGCACCTTGACTTCCACCAAATATTAATATAATTGGCTTCGTTTCATTTAAACCAGCCTTTTTAATAATATCTAATTTTTCATTAATTCCATATTCCTTCTTAACAATTTTAACAGGAGTACCCGTAAAAACAATTTTATTAGCATTTTTTATTCTCTCTTCAGCATCTTTAAACGAAACTAAAATAGTATCTGCTTTTTTAGCAAGCATCTTTACAGCCTTACCAGGAAAAGCATTACTCTCATGCAATAAAGTTGGAATACCTAAATTATGAGCAGCAGAAATTGTCGCCCCACAAATATATCCACCTGTACCTATTACCACATCTGGTTTAAAATCTTTAATTATTTTCTTAGCTTCGCCATAGCCTTTAAATGTCTTATACATCTTTTTCAAATTATCCAAAGATATTTTCTTACTTAAACCATAAGCATCTATTGTCTTTAATTTATATCCACTTCTTGGAACCAAATCATTTTCCAAACCTCTTGTTGTCCCAATAAAAATTATTTCAGAATCTTTTTCCTCTTCTTTTATTTTATTTGCAATTGCAAGCCCTGGATTAATATGTCCACCAGTACCTGCTGCTGCTATAATAACTCTCATAATTACTTCCTTTCCGGGATTTAGGGACGTTCCTTAAAATCCCTGCTAGAAGGGAAAGAGGGACACTCCTTAAATGTATTAATGTAAAGGACTGTCCCCTAATCCCTGCAAAAAGGGATTTTAAGGAACGTCCCTAAATCCCTTTTGCACCCGCACGAGATATATTGAGTAATACTCCCATCTCACACAGTAATATAAATAACGCCGTTCCTCCGGTAACTAAAGAATGGTAATGGCATTCCTGTTACTGGCATTGATGATGTAACAACTGCTATATTTATAATTACTTGTATTGCTACAAGTGATGTTATTCCAATAGCCATCAAGCTACCAAACATATCTGGTGCTTTCATTGCAATTAGTATTCCTCTCCATATAAAAATTGCAAATAATACAATTACAACTACACATCCTATAAATCCTAATTCTTCTGCAAGAATTGAGAATATAAAGTCATTGTGTGGTTCTGGTATGTATAAATATTTTTGTTTACTGTCTCCTAGACCAACTCCAAATAATCCTCCAGAGCCAATTGCATAAAGTCCTTGAATTACTTGCCACCCTTCTTTGTTAGAGTATTTCCAAGGGTCTAAAAATGTAATAAATCTTTGAAGTCTATATGGAGCAATTGCTATCAATCCAGCTAAAGCCGGAACTCCAAATCCAAGTCCAGTAAATAAGAAATGTTTGAATTTACAACCAGCAACAATCATCATAACACATGTTATTCCTATTATTACAACTGAGGCACTTAAATGAGGTTCTAATAATAGCAATCCAATTATTGGCGCTAAAAGTGCCATATGTTTTACTAAACCTTTCCAATAAAATTTCAAATCATCTCTATTTTTTACTAATATTCCAGCATAAAAAACTATCATTAAAAATTTTACAATTTCTGATGGTTGAAAAGATAATGCATCAGTAATGTAAATCCATCTTTTAGCTCCATTTACTTCTCTACCAGCTAATTTAACTGCAACTAAAAGTATTACAGAAAGAATCCATGCATATTTGTAAAATTTTTTATAAAAACGATAATCAATTTTTGATATTACATACATAAAAATTAGTCCTAATACCGCAAATAATAATTGCTTTGAAAAATAATTATAACTATTTCCATATTTAGAAAGTGCTGACGGAGAACTTGCTGATAATACCATTACTAGCCCAATTCCAAGCAATAGCAATATTGTTATTACCAATGTAAAGTCTATTGGGTTATTTAAGAAACTTGAAAAATTTTTTTCTTTTTTCTTTTTCGCCATTTAAATCCTCCTACTTATATTATTTTTAATCCTATAAAGCACGCAACTAATGTTATTAAAGAAAATATTATTACTACTTTATTTTCTTTCCAACCTGATAATTCAAAATGATGATGTAATGGTGCCATTTTAAATATTCTATTTCCTGTTTTCTTAAAATATGCTACTTGTATTATTACAGATAATGTTTCTAATACTGGTATAATTGCTATTACAAGCAATAATAGTGGCATTTTTAAATATAAAATTAGTCCAGATATTACTCCTCCAAGCATTAATGAACCTGTGTCTCCCATAAATACTTTTGCAGGATGTAAATTGAATATTAAAAATCCTAAAACTGCTCCTATTACTATACTTCCAAATATTGATATTTCATATATTTGATAATTTATTCCAATTACAGTTAAACACGTAATTATTATTGCTGATACACTTGATGACAAACCATCAATTCCATCTGTAAGATTTATTGCATTTGTTGTTGCTAATATAACAATAATAGCAAATGGTATGTATAAATACATTGGGATTTTAACGTACATATCAACTATTGGAAGATATGTTTCAGTTCCAATATGAACTCCTTGTAATAAAAATAATACATATATTACTGCTATTACAAGAAGTCCAAACATCTTATAGCTTGGTTTTAATCCTTCTGTGTTTTTAAGTACTAATTTTTTAAAGTCATCTATAAATCCAACCATTCCATAACCAATTGTTATTAGCAACAATGGCAATAACTTGTTTCCTAATTCCTCATTGCCTGTATAACGTAAGAAAATGTACACCCCTGTAACTGCAATAATGATAGAAATAATCATTATTATTCCACCCATTGTTGGTGTTCCTTGTTTTTTTAGGTGTGATGCTGGTCCATCATCTCTTTCAATTTGCCCTACTTTTAATTTTTTTAATATTGGTATTGTTATTAATCCGCAGATTACCGAAATCACAAATGTGACTAGCAATACTTTTATCTCAAAATCCAACTTTATCAAACCTTTCTACTCATTTGTCTATGTTTTTTTGTCTATTTTAAATTATATTTTTCATATTTGATCTATTTTTTAACATTCATTTTTTCTATTATATCTCTTACTATAATTCTTTCATCAAATGGATATTTTACACCATTTATTTCTTGATATGGTTCATGACCTTTACCAGCAAGTATTATAATATCTCTTTTATTTGCCATTTTTATAGCTTTTTCTATAGCTTCTGTTCTATCAACTACTACTTCATATTTTCCTTTTGTTTTCTTTATTCCCTCTTCAATTTGATTAACAATTTTTTCAGGTTCTTCTGTTCTAGGATTATCTGATGTAATTATTGTATAATCTGCTATTTTTCCAGAAATTTCTCCCATCATTGGTCTTTTTCCAGAATCTCTATCTCCACCACAACCAAATACTGATATTACTCTTCCTCTTGTATAACTTTTTGTGGCTTGTAATATATTTTGTAAACTTTCTGGTGAATGTGCATAATCTATCATAATTGTTAATTCTAATTTATTATCAACCAATTCTGATCTTCCTGGAACTCTAACTTCTTCTAATGCTTGTTTTACTGTTTCTGAATCTATTCCAAATTTTTGTGCAACACATATTGCTGCAAGTGAGTTATATACACTAAATCTACCTGGTATTCCAGTTTTAACTCTTTCATTTCTGTCTGTTATTTTTACTCTAAAATCAACATAAGAATTTGTAATTGTAATATCTCTTGCTAAAACATTTGCAAAATTATCAATTCCATAAGTTACTATATCGCTATCTGGAAATAATCTAGGAATTTTTGCACCATGTAAGTCATCTGCATTTACAATTCCTGTTTTACACATCTCAAATAATTTTAATTTTGAGTTGAAATAATCTTGCATATCTGGATGCTCTTTTTCACTAATATGATCTTCTGAAAAGTTTGTAAATAATACAATATCAAATT
>CAZHCX010000018.1:0-19049 GCA_964531445.1 uncultured Clostridium sp.
GAGAATACAAGACTTATAATTTTAACATTTGAAAGAAGCGGAACAAGAAACTTAAGAATTTTAAAACACGCATTAAACGACTTCCAAAAAATATATGAAATGGTAGAAAAAAATTATCCAAACACAAACAATCGTGTAATGCAAACAATGTTGATATTTACAATTGCAATTTCATTTGAAATAAAAGCAGGTAAAATTACAAAAGATAAATTTGTTCAAATAAAAGACAATGAAGAATACAAATCAATATTAGTATCTTCAAGAACATTAATGGACAACAGACAATTTTATATTAAAGAATTTGACAGCAATTATTACTACAATTTTAAAGCTGAATATAGATTTTTTAAATTCATTGAATACTATGTAAGAACAAGAATATTTGATATGAAAATATTTAAAGAAAATATGGATACAATAAGAAATACAGTAGATACAGACAATTTAGCTGGATATAAAAGATTACTTACAGAAGAATATTGGAAAATTTCTGATGACGAATTTAAAAATGTAATTGAAGATGTTTTTGAAGATGTAAATCAAGGAAATATAGAATTAATCGATATGGTTAAAATTTATGCATACTTTAGTTATTTTTCAAGAAAAGGACTTATTGATTATGATATTAAAACATTAAAATCAATATTCTTTAATGGAATGAACATATCATCATTAAAATCAAAATATTGTGAAGATGTAGAAGAAGAACTTAGTAAAATAGCAATAGAACAATCAAGAGATGATATGGAAGAAATTATAAAACATTTTAACAACTTAAATACACAATTACTTGATAAGATGTATAAAGATAAAGCTGAAGATATATTCAGATGCATCCCAATGAAAATGGAAGAATTTTATGAAAAATTTGATAGACAATGTATGGATATTCCAATTTTCAAATACTATGATGTTTATCAATTATTCCAAAGAATTTCTTGTGCAAGCAATGAAGATATTGTATTAATTAAAGAAAAACTTTTAAGCAGAGCAGAAAAATATACAAAAGAAATAGAACCTGAAATTAAAAATATCAAATTACTAAAACAAGTAATTGATGACTACTTAAAAGGAAAAGGACAAACAATCAAAATTGTAATGCTTAAAGAATTTTCTATTAGCTTAGGAATTATAATTGATAAATATAAAGTTGGGTTTTTAGCTAAAGATAAAGGTGAAGAGTAAATTTATAAAATATTTTATAAAAGGGGATAGATTATGACTAATAGAACAAAAATAATTATAGTATTAATTGCAATATTAGTAGCTTTTGCAGGGATATTTGTTTATAAAAACAAATATGAAAAAAATATAAAAACATCTGGAACATCTAAAAGCAAAGAAACAGTTGAAGTAAAAAAAGATATAACTCAAGAAGAAGCAATTCAAATAGCTCAAGAATTTGTTAGCAGTATAGGAAAAGATTTTGGTAATGTTGAAAGTGCAGAACTGATTGAAATTTTAAACAAAACAAGATGGCAGATTAGAACAGATAAAAAATTAGATATTAGTATAGACTCAAAAACAGGAAAAATGTTTTCATATTTTGATACGAGCATAGATGATTCAAAAATTGCATCAAAACTAAATAAAAACCAAGTTGAACAAAAAATAAGACAAAAATATAATGAGCTTGGGTACAAAGATGATGAATATAAATTAACAAAATTACAAAGAAATGTGTACAACAATTGGCAAGCAGACTTCTGTAAAGAATATGACGGAATTTACAATCAATATCAATGCATTAGAATTTCAATAATTCCAGAAGTAGATCATTTAAATTGTTTAGTTATTTTTGATGAAGAATTTGAAAATAATCCGGTAGAAATATCAAAAGAAAATGCAACAGAAGTTGCAAAAAGCAAGGCTAAAGAGCTAAGAAAAGATGATTCCATAAAAGAAATTACTACAACATTGGAAATTAAGGAAGCTAATGGATTCTTTAAAACTGATGAAAGTGTTGAGAGAAAAGTTAGAAAGGTATGGAATGTAAAAATAGAATATAAAAATGATATGTATGAAGACATAGATGAATATTACATAGATTGTACAACAGGGAAAATTATAGGTGGAGATACTGTAAAATAAGTTTTACAAAAAATGTATAAAATTTTCCTCTTTTGAAATAATAATTATATATTTGAAATCAAAGGAGGAGAAAGATGAAGGCAACAGGAGTAGTAAGAAGAATAGATGATTTAGGTAGGGTCGTAATTCCAAAAGAAATAAGAAAAACATTGAGAATAAAGGAACGGTGATCCTCTAGAAATATTTACCGACAGAGAAGGTCAAGTAATATTAAAAAAATACTCACCTATTGGAGAACTTTCAGAATTTGCAACTGGATATGCCGAAACATTAGCAAAAACAACAGGACACATAGCTTGCATAACAGACAAAGATACAATTATTGCTGTATCTGGTGGTTCTAAGAAAGAATTTTTAGAGCAAGATGTTAGTAATGAATTAGAAAAACTAATGGAAGATAAAGAAGTATATTCAAGCAAAGAAAACAGCGATATGGCTATGCCTATTATAAAAAATGAAAAGAGCGATAAGAGAAATAATGCTCAAATTGTGTATCCTATAATATCAAATGGAGATACAATTGGTACAGTAATTTTGATGTCAAAGGATGCTGGTACTAAAATGAATGAGGTTGAAAAGAAGGTAGCTCAGTCTGCTGCAACTTTTTTGGCAAGTCAAATGGAAATATAATTTTTTGGATATAAAATCTCACAGAAATGTGGGATTTTTTATTGATTTGGAAATTATTAAAAATTTTTATATTATAAGATGAATTAAGAATTTATTGAAGCGGTTAGTAATACTAACTAATTGAAAAATAAGGGAGGAAAAAACATTGAAACAAAAGAAGCAAGAGAAAAGCGGGAAGAAGAAAGTAAAAAAGAAAGTAGTGATATAGATGAAATTGAAGATGTAATTGAAAGAAAAAAATATTGATTTTAAATCTATAAGCGAAGTAACAGGATTATCAGAAAAACAAATAGAAGAAATATAAACTTGAATAAAAACCAAAAAATCAACAAATACTAAAAGTAGGAGTTGATTTTTTATGGTTAATTTTAGAACAGACCTAGCATCAGAAAGAAGAGACCTATACAAAAAAGCAAATAGCATAGAAAACGAAATACAAGGAATCGAAAGCGAAAAAGAACAAATAAACGAAAAAATATCAGTAGAAAGAGTAAAAATAACAAACCAAGAAGGCGAAAAAGCAATAGGAAAACCACAAGGAAGCTATATAACAATAGACATCAAAAAATTAAAAATAGCACAAGACGAAGAAATAGAAAAATCAGCAGAAATAGTATCAAACGAGCTAAAAAAAATAGTAGACTCACATGTAGACAAAGAAGGAGAAATTCTAGTAGTAGGGTTAGGAAACGAATACGTAACACCAGATGCATTAGGTCCAAAAGTAATAAGTGAAATTGAAGTAACAAGGCATATAATAAAATATTTGCCACAATACGTAGAAGAAGGAACAAGATCAGTAAGCGCAATTTCACCAGGAGTTTTAGGAACAACAGGAATTGAAACACTAGAAATTTTAAAAGGAATAGTAGACAATGTAAAACCAAAACTTGTAATTGTAATAGATGCATTAGCATCAAGAAGTATCGAGAGAATAAGCAGTAGTGTACAAATATCAGATACAGGAATAGTTCCAGGCGCAGGAGTTGGAAATACAAGAGCAGAAATAAGCCAATCAACATTAGGAATACCTGTAATAGCAATTGGAATTCCTACTGTTGTAGAAACAGCAGTACTTGTAAATGACGCACTAGATTTATTCATAACAAAACTTCAAGAAGAAGCAAAATCAAACGATTATCTAAACCAATTAAAACAAGATGATAATTACGAGCAAATAAAAGAAGCACTATTGCCAGGTGATTTCAATTTAATAGTAACACCAAAAGAAATAGATGATTTAATAGAAAATATGACACAAGTCGTTTCTATGGGAATCAATATGAGTATGTAAAATTAATATGTAATTAATATAAAACAAATTGCACAATATGAATATAAATAAAAAATAACTACTACAAATTAAGTTTTTATAGTAGTTATATTTTTATGATTTTTATAAAGCCTACAAATATCACAATCAGTACAAACATCAACCTTACCCTCGAAAATCAAACCAAGAGTATGAATAAACTCATCAACAACATTATCAATCAAATGAATATAAATCTTTTTAGGAAGAAGAGTAAGCAGAGAATTTAAAGCATAATCATTTGAAGAAAAAGAAATATCAGACAAATATTTAGCCTTAAAAATCTCATCAGAAATATTTATAATATTTTTATTACTATCAAGTAAAATTGAATTTTCGTTAGTATAAATAAGATGCACAAAATCACAATTAGATTTTTGAGAACCTATATACATCTTAAGCAAAGAAATAAACTCAAAATACTCTTTTTCAATTACAAAGCTATTAACAGCCTCATCAACAACAGTCTCTAAAATTGACATATATTTTTTGATTCTAAAATTCAAAAAACCAGTAAGAACAATAGAATGATGCTCATTTAAATAATTTTCAAAATCATCAACTAAGCAGGTATATTTTCTATCAAAGTATACATTAAAATCATCAGAAAAAATATCAAAACAAATACTTAAAATACTTTTTCTATCATTAGAATCAAAATAAAAATAATTTTTAAAAATAAAATTTTTCAAGAAGGACTCTTCAAGCTCATCAATAACAAGGCAAGACAAAATACATGAAACTTCATGTACAAATTTTTTGTTATCATTTCCACTATAGTGAACAATCACATTTTTATAATGTTTGAAACTGTTAGAAGAAATGTAAACAGGCTCAATTTCAATGTAATCTAATTCATTTAGTAGATAATTTAATAAATTGGAATTGTTGGTTTTTATACAAATCGATTTCATGAATATCTCCCTTCTTATTTATTATCTACTGAATTCTAAAAGTTATACATTATAATATGCAAAGGGATTAGGGGACGTTCCTTAAAATCCCTGCAAAAAGGGAAAAGTGGGACAGTCCTTATTAAAATAAAACAAAAATGCTATATTTAAAACAAGGAGTGTCCCTAAATCCCCAAAAACCGGGATTTTAAGGAACGTCCCTTAATCCCGGTTTATAGATAAATTTTGTAGTCGATTTCTGGAAATACGCAGTCTTTTTTTGATATGTCTTTTAAGAAATCTTCGTCAATTTCATCATTTTTTATTTGATTATATAATTTTGTAAAACGGCCAATGTGGTCTTTAATTCTTTTCTTTGCATAGTCAACCATTGTTCCATTTGTTATGATAAATAGCCAGTCACTACTTTGTGCTAATAATAATTCTCTTGCACATTGATTTAATGCTTTTTTCTTTAATCCTTTTGCGTTTGGATATAATGATGCAAGTTCACACATTCTGTCTCCGACTACGTGTAAGTGTTTGTGTGCATAGTCGTTTGTAGGGTTAAGCCATACTTCGCTGTATCCATTTGCACCCCAACTTGAACGGCAAGGTGAACATACTTGAATTTCTGGGTATTTATCAATGTATTCTGATGGTGTTATTAGCTTGAAGTTACAGTCATCATAGTAAATTTTTTTAAATAGAATATATAACCAATATGGCCCTTCATACCACCAATGACCGTAAAGTTCTGCGTCATAAGGACATAGAATAATAGGTGGTTTGTCCATGTAAGGTGCAATATTATTTATTTGTGTAGTTCTGCTATCTAAGAAATGTCCTGCTTGTCTTTCTGCTGAGTCCATTGCCCATTGTGGATTGTAATAATCTTTATAATCTGATTTTCCTGTGATTCTATAATATTTGATTCCTGTATGGACTCTTACACCGTTATGTGCAATATATGGTTTGATGTAATCGTAATCAGCTTCATAGCCAATATCACGATAAAATTCTCTGTAATTATAATCGCCTGGATAACCGTTAATTGAACTCCAAACCTGTCTTGATGATTCCATATCACGTCCAAATGCAGTTATTCCTTCTGGTGAAACGATAGGTGAAAATGTACCATAAACTGGTGTTGGGTCTGCATATAAAATTCCATGTGATTCTGTAATTATATATTCAATTCCAAATTCTTTTAGATATTTATCAGCTTCTGGAACATATCCACATTCTGGAAGCCAAATACCACGAGGTTGTTTTCCAAAATATTTTTTATAAGTTTGAACTCCAACTGCAATTTGAGCTTTAACAGTTTTTTCATTTACATATAAAATAGGGAAGTAACCATGAGTTGCTCCACATGTTATAATTTCAAGAACACCAATATCTTGAAAATGTTTAAATGCTTCAATTAAGTTACATTTGTATACATCTTTAAATAAATGTAAATCATTTGAATATCTATTAAAATAATAATGTGAAAGCTTGTTTAAACGTTCGTCTCCAGCTGTTCTTTTTATTTCTTTTTCAGAAAGTTCAATCAATTGTTTTAAGTATTTTATATATTTTCTTTGTAATAATTTATTATCTAACATAGAAAGAAGGGGTGGAGTCATAGACATTGTGATTCTAAAATCAACACCCTCATCAACTAATTTTTGAAAATTTGTAAGTAATGGTATATATGTTTCAGAAATTGCTTCATATAACCAAGATTCTTCTAAGTAATCATCACTTTCTGGATGATGTATAAATGGTAAGTGTGCATGTAAAACAAAACTTACATAACCTTTTTTCTGTTGCATAATTTAATCCTTTCGTATATTATCTACTTGAAGATGGGTTTGTTATTTGTTTAAATTCATCTTCATTTTTATAAAATTCTTTGTATAAATCGTAAACATCATAAATTCTTCCCATATTTCTAATAAAAGAAAGAGATGTTACTGGTTTTGATGTTTCTTGATTTGTTTTAACATTTCTAAAGTAAACCATTTTTTGTTCATTATTAAATAAAATATGATCGTTTGGTGTTTCAATTTCATTTGAAGAAGTGATGTAAATATAGTCATTGTTGATAACTTCGTTTTTTACATATGGACGTCTTCCAAGTTCAATTCTATAATCAGATTTACTATCAGCCACGTGTAAATACCAACTGTTTGCAAAATCGTTTATTTCAACTTCAAAACTATAGTTTAATGTATCATTATGTACAATCAAGACGGGTCTTGTTGTTTCAAAGAAGTTTTCTCCATATTTTTCTTTATAGTTTGATATATCATCATCAGAGATTTCCCAATAGATGAATAGTGTTTTTGGAGTTTGTGCCAGTACTTTTACAACTGTTTGGTTGTATTTTTGTGGTAGGTCATAGTACTCTACCACTACATTTTTTTCAGCTGTTTTTTTTGTTGTTGATGATTTGGCTGATGTTTTTGCTTTAGCCTTTACGTTTGTTGTTTTTTTTGCTGTTGTTTTTTTAGAAGCAGCCTTTTTAGAAGTTGTAGTAGCTTTTTTTGTAGTAGCATTTTTTTTAGTTGTTGCCTTTTTTGTAGTGGTTGTTTTTGCAGCAGATTTTGTAGCTGTTTTCTTTGTTGTTTTAACAGTTTTTTCTTTTATTTCTTCAATCTCATTTGTTATTTTTGGCATTTTTTCCTCCTATGTATTCTCTCTTATTTTTCTTCTTTATATACTATAATAAAATTCGAATAAATTCAAGTAAAAATGACAAAATCATATTAAAAATTTTTTCTATATTGCATAGAAAATTTAAAAGAACAATAGCGGACATTCAGAAAAGTGTCCTATAACAAAAAAATAGTTTTGAAATATAAATCAAAACAAGCTTTTTTACTACGCATAGTAGAAAAATATAAAAATATATGGTATGATATTGTAGTACAAACAAAAAAGAGGGGAACAAAATGTTAGAAAAAATAAACACACCACAAGATTTAAAACAATTAAATATAGAAGAAAAAAAACAACTAGCAGAAGAAATAAGAAAATATATATTAGAAGTAGTATCACAAAATGGAGGCCATCTAGCATCAAACTTAGGCGTGGTAGAAATAACAATAGCACTACACAGTGTATTTGACACGCCAAAAGACAAAATAGTATGGGATGTAGGACATCAAACTTATGTGCACAAAATTTTAACAGGAAGAAAAGAAGCATTCAAAAAAATAAGAACTTATGATGGAATATCAGGATTTCCAAAAGTAAAAGAATCAGAATATGACAATTTTGACACAGGGCACAGTAGCACATCAATATCAGCAGCACTCGGTATGGCAAGAGCGAGAGATTTAAAAGGAGAAAACAATCAAGTAATAGCTGTAATTGGAGATGGAGCTTTAACAGGAGGTATGGCACTAGAAGCGTTAAATGATGCAGGATGCAGTGGAACAAAAATGACAGTTATACTAAATGACAACGAAATGAGCATATCAAAAAACGTTGGTGGACTAAATATGTTTTTAAGCAAATTAAGAACTAAAAAATTATATACAAAATCAAATGTATCTGTAAAAAAAGTAATTAGTAAAATACCTGTTGTAGGAAAAAGAACAGTCAAAGTTATAAGAAGAGTAAAAAGAAGTATAAAACAATTAATAATACCAAAAATGTTTTTTGAAGATATAGGGTTTACATATCTTGGACCTGTTGATGGACACGACATAGAGCAACTACAAAACATTATGAAATTAAGTAAACAAGTACAAGGACCGGTCTTAATCCATGTACTAACAAAAAAAGGAAAAGGATACAAAATAGCAGAAGAAAATCCAGATAAATTCCATGCAACAGCACCATTTGATATAGAAACAGGAAAACACAAAAAAGAAAAGAAAACAGATTACTCTAAAATATTTGGAAATAAATTAATCAGCTTAGCAAAAGAACATCAAAATATAGTAGCAATAACCGCATCAATGAAAGATGGAACAGGACTTGCAGAATTTGCAAAAACATATCCAAAAAGATTTTTTGATATAGGAATAGCAGAACAACACGCACTTACAATGGCAGCAGGGATGGCAAAAGAAGGGATGATTCCATTTGTACCAATATATTCATCATTTTATCAAAGGGCCTATGATCAAGTTATACACGATATAGCAATTCAAAATTTACCAGTAATAATGTGTGTAGATAGGTCAGGAGTTGTAGGACAAGATGGCGAAACACATCAAGGAACATTAGATATGGCATTTTTTAGATTAGTACCAAATTTAACAATAATGGCACCAAAAGATTTTAAAGAATTAGAAGATATGATGGAATTTGCAATAACATTAAAAAAACCAGTAGTAATAAGATATCCAAGAGGTGGAGAAAATACTAAAATTAAATTTGAAAAACATCAAGAAATAAAATATGGAAAATCAGAAATACTATCAGAAGGAAAAGATGTTACAATAATTGCTATCGGAAATAAAGTTGCAAAAGCAATAGAAACATCAGAAGAATATAAAAAACAAGGCAAAGATGTAGAAGTAATAAATGCAAGATTTTTAAAACCGCTAGACGAAGAGACAATAATAAAATCAATAGAAAAAACAAAAAATGTTATAACTATGGAAGATGGTACAAAAATAAATGGATTAGGCACAGCAGTTGAAGAATTAATTGTAGAAAATAATATACAAGATGTAAAAATGCAGAAAAAATCATGGCCAGATGAATTTATAAAGCACGGAACTGTAGAAGAATTAGAAGAAAGGTTTTGGGGAAAATAAAGTGTCCAACTGGGGACGTTTCTAAAATGGACAAAAATGTCCATTTTGGGACAGAGGTTGAAAAGGAGAAAAATATGGATAAACAACAAATATTAAATGATTACAAAAAACAAGATGACAAAATATTATTAGCACAAATAATAGACAAAATAGAATTTTCAAAACAAAGAGAAAAACTTGAATACACAGACTTTTTAGATATGTATCAAGTAGCATTAGTAAAAAGTTTTATGAAAAAAATAAGCTTTGAAAACTACATTTTATTTGGTGGATTTGAAGATTCAGAAAGAAAAGTATTGATAATATATCCAGAAAAATATAACTTAAATATGGTTGAAAAAAATTATACAAAAATTATGAAAGTTATAAGAATTACACTAACTGAAGAAGAAAAAGGAAATTACACACATAGAAATTATCTTGGTGGAATTGTAAAAGTAGGGATGAAAAGAGAAAAAGTTGGAGATATATTAGTTGCAGATGATGGAGCAGATATCTTAGTAAAAACTGAAACAGCAGAATCATTAAAACAAGAATTAGGAACTTTAACAAGATTTGCAAATTCAAATATTGAAATACTAGATATTGATGAATTAAGACAACAAGAAATAAAAGTAGAAGAAATGAATATAATTGTTCCATCATTAAGATTAGATAATTTTGTATCAGATTTGGCAAGAACTTCAAGAAGTAAAGCTGTTCAAATTATTGACAGTGAAAGAGTTTTTATTAATGGTCAAAATGAAACAAAAGCTTCAAAACAAGTTAAATTAGGAGATGTGATTACAATTAGAGGAAAAGGTAGATTTGTGGTTAAAGAATTTACTGGAAGTACAAGAAGCGGAAGAACAGTTGTAAAAATAGAGAAATATGTATAAAATAAAGAACTATAAGAGTTTTTCTTATAGCTCTTTTCTCATTATAATTGCATCACTTACACCATTATAATATTTTTTTCTAATACCAATATGATCAAATGCAAATTTATCATATAAACGAATAGCTGAAAGATTATTTTCATTAACTTCCAAATTAACAAATTTTAAATTTTTTGAAATTGAATAGTTTATTAAATTTTCTAGCATTTTAGAGCCGATTCCTTCTTTTCTGCAGCTTTTTCTAACAACAATATTCATTACATCAGCTTCATCAACAATAATTTTTGTTCCTGCAAATCCTACAATTTCATTTTCTGTATTTTTTGCAACTATAAAATAAGAGTTTTCACTTAATATTTCTTCTTTTAAAATATTATAATTCCAAAAATTATCAAATTCTGATTCTAATACATCTTTAATTAATTCTAAATCTTCCAAATTCATTTTATTAATATTTATATCCATAGCAATTTCATTCCTTTCATATTACCGCATTGAAGACGATATACAGGTTTATAAAGAATTCTTTTGTTTTTCTTCTAATTGTCTTTGTGCTTGTGGTTTTTTCAAATATAATGGTAAAACTTCTTCACCTTTTTGGGTGTTTGAAATAAATTTTTTATAGCCAGCAATACCAAGATTTTCGACATTTAAATAAGACATCTCAGGTTCAGCTTCAAATGCATCTCCAACAAAATTAATTTTCTTATCATTATATTTTGTATTTAATAAAGCCATAACTTCCTCTTTAGAAAGGGCAGAAGGTTCTTCTAAAACACTATAATTTCCTTCTTTTAATTCATATAAAGCAAAGTAACAATTATCATTTTTGCAATCAATTGCGCTACATATTATTCCATCATTTTTAATGTTGTATGCTAAAATTTCTAATGAAGAAATGCCAACGCTTGGAATTGATAAACTATCAGAAAAGGCCTTTACTGTAGCAACACAAATACGTATTCCTGTAAATGAACCTGGGCCAATATCTGAAACTAATAAATTAATGTCTTTTAAAACTAAGCTATTTTTTTCTAAAATTTCTTTTACAAGGGGCATTAATGTTTCTGAATGTGTAAGGCCGTTATTTAATTCTAATTTATCTATTAATTGTGTATCTTCTAAAATAGCTACACTACATAATTTACTTGAAGTATCTATACATAAAATTTTCATAGTAATTTCCTTATTTTAATATATTTAGGCTTTTAAAGATTTGCCTATAAACTTATTTTTTCGATAATTTTATCATATTTTTGTCCTATTGATTGAATATTTAAAGTTCTTTCATCCACATTATTAGAATCTCTTGAAAAATCAATTTTGATATAATCTTTTGGTAGGGCATCTTCAATCAATTCACCCCATTCGATAATGCAAATACCATTTTCAAAATATTCGTCTCCACCTATTGCATAAAATTCTGAAGAATCTTCTAATCTATAAACATCAAAATGATATATGTTAATAGAATCTTTTTTATATTCATTTACAATAGTAAAAGTAGGACTTGAAATTTCATTTTCCAATCCATAATATGTTAAAAAGCCTTCTGTGAATTTTGTTTTTCCAGAACCCAAATCACCTGAAAGTACTATAACATCACCAGTTTTTAAAATTGATGCGAATTTTTGTGCAAGTTGTTTTGTATCATCTTCTGATTTTGAAGTATATATATAATCTTTCATCTAACTCTCCTAAAAATTTAAACTAAAACTATTATAGTATAAAAATACAAAAAATTCAATGAAATCTATTGATAAATTTTCATTATTGTAATATAATCGTAACGAAAATGTAACAAAAGTGAAATAGAAAATTTAGAGAGTCATTTTTATTATAGAAGGGAAAGATAACTCATGTTAAAATTTGGTTTTGGACAAGACGTAGGAATAGATTTAGGAACAGCTACTGTAATAGTATATATAAAAGGAAAAGGAATAGTTTTAAGAGAGCCATCAGTTGTTGCTGTTGATAGAAATACAAGTGATGTATTAGCAGTTGGTGGAGAGGCTAGAAGAATGCTTGGAAGAACACCAGGAAATATAGTAGCAACAAGACCATTAAAAGATGGAGTAATTTCAGACTATACCGTTACAGAAAAAATGCTAAAACACTTTATAAGCAAAGTATGTGGAAAGTCAATATTTGCACCAAGAATAATGATATGCATACCATCACAAGTAACAGAAGTTGAAAAAAAAGCAGTAATAGATGCGGCAATGCAAGCTGGAGCAAGAAAAGTCTATTTAATAGAAGAACCAATAGCAGCAGCAATTGGAGCTGGAATAGATATATCAAAACCACATGGAAACATGATTGTCGATATTGGTGGTGGAACAACAGACGTAGCAGTTATATCACTTGGAGGATCAGTGGTAAGTTCATCACTAAAAGTGGCTGGAGATAAATTTGATGAATATATAATAAAATATATTAAGAAAAAACATAATATCATAATTGGAGAAAGAACTGCAGAAGATTTAAAAGTCAATATTGGATGTGTATATCCTAAAATTCAAGATGCAGAGATGGATATTAGAGGTAGAGATTTAAGAACAGGACTTCCAAAAACAATTACAGTACGTTCAAGTGAAATGCTAGAAGCATTAATAGAACCAGCAATGATGATTGTAGATGCAGTGCACAGTGTGTTAGAAAAAACACCACCAGAATTAGCAGCAGATATAAGTGATAAAGGAATTTATATGACAGGTGGAGGTTGCCTAGTAGATGGCCTTGATAAATTATTGCAAGAAAAGACAGGAATAAATGTAATGATTGCACAAGATGCTATTTCATGTGTAGCGCTTGGAACAGGAAAAGCACTAGATAACTTAGATGCATTAGATGGAAAATCAAAATAAAATGCGACAAGAGTCCCAGACTCTTTTGTCGCATTTTTAGAAAGAGAGAATAAATGGAAAATTCAAACACAAAAAAGAATATACAATTTATTACACTAGGATGCAAAGTAAATCAATATGAAACAAACGCAATGGCACAAAAATTTATTGAGAAAAATTACAATGTAATAGAAGAAAATAATAAAGAAAAAAATCCAGATATTTGCATAATAAATACTTGTACTGTTACAAACATGTCAGATAGAAAATCAAGACAAATGTTAAGAAGAGTTAAGGAAAAAAATCCAGAAACAGTTGTTGTTGCAGTAGGATGTTATGCTCAAGTAGCCAAAAAAGAACTAGAAGAAATACCAGAAATAGATTTAGTTTTAGGAAATAATGAAAAAGTAGACATTGTTAAATATGTAGAAGAATATGTTGATGAAAATATAAAAAACGAAGAAATAGATGATGTTATGCAATCAAAAGAATTTTCTGACTTTGGAAGCATCACATATTCAGAAAAAACAAGAGCAGTAATAAAAATCCAAGACGGATGTGACAGATTCTGTTCATACTGCATCATTCCTTATGCAAGGGGAAGAGTTCGTAGTAGAAAACCAGAAAGTATAATATCAGAAGTTAAAAAAATATCAGAAAATGGAATAAAAGAAGTAGTTATAACAGGAATACACATAGCATCTTATGGAAAAGACTTTTCGTTTAGCAAAGATTCAAAATTAGAAAACTACAGATTAATAAATTTACTAGAAGAAATAAACAAAGTAGATGGAATTGAAAGAATTCGTTTAGGTTCAATAGAACCATTACTAATAACAGAAGAATTTGTTGAAAGACTAATAAAATTAAATAAAATATGTCATCATTTTCATTTATCATTACAAAGTGGATGTGATGAAACGCTAAAAAGAATGAATAGAAGATACACAACAGAACAATTTAAAGAAATAGTTAAAATTTTAAGAAATGCATATGATGATGTTAATTTAACAACAGACATAATAGTAGGATTTCCAGGCGAAACAGAAGAAGAATTTAACAAAACTTATGAATTTTTAAAAGAAATAAAATTTTATAAAATGCATATATTCAAATATTCACCAAGAAAAGGCACAAAAGCTGCAGTAATGCCAAATCAAATTCCTGGAAATATAAAAGAAGAAAGAAGTAAAAAATTAATAGAATTATCTGATAAAAATGAATTTGAATATAACTCAAAATATTTGGGGAAAGAAGTAGAAGTATTATTTGAAGAAGAAAAAACTGGAGAGTATAAAGGACATACACAAAATTATATAATGGTATATTGTAAGTCACAAGAAAAATTAGACAATCAAATAAAAAAAGTAAAATGTAAAGAAGTACAAAATGAACACATAGTAGCGGAATACTAAAACTTAGTAGGTTTGTTTGGTAAGATGTAACAAAAATGTAATGATTATGTAATAAAAACTTAATACAAAAAGATGAGAAAAAACTTGATATTTAATTTTATTTATAGTATAAAATAATTAGTTGATAAAATACAAAGGAGGAATTATAGATGTCAGAATTTGGTAATGAAAACAATGTATTTGGTGGCGTTTCTTTTGATGGTGAAGTTAAAGAAAATGCTGGAACAATCCAAAATGCAGGATTACCTGTAAAAACAGGATTTTGGCAAAAATTCACAGCTTTCTGGTTACAAGATATAGATTGGAATAAAGAAATTAAAGTTGAATTAACACCAAAACAACAAAAAGTTGAAGATGAAATAAATGAATTTTTACATCAAGAAATTACTTGGGAAAAAGTACATGACTTTTTATTCCAAGAAATTAGCTTTGGTAAAAAGAACTAATTAAAATGTGAAAATTAGGTGAAAAATTGAAAAAGTATAGCACATATCAAAAATATGTGTTATACTTTTTTTCGTAGTAATAAAAGTAAATAATAGACATGTGAAGGAGGAAACATGGCAAAAAACAAAACAGTATTTGTATGTAACGAATGTGGATATGAATCTGGAAAATGGCTAGGAAAATGCCCAGCATGTGGAAGTTGGAACACATTTTTTGAACAAAAAATAGTAGAGAGTAAAAATAGTTCGTTAAAAGCAGAAAAGGTTGGCTCAAATATGCCACAAAAGTTAAATACTTATGAAGCTAAAGAAACAATAAGAACATCAACAGGTTTTGATGAATTAGATAGAGTACTAGGTGGAGGTTTAGTAAAAGGTTCATTGGTTTTACTAGGAGGAGAACCGGGTATTGGAAAATCAACACTTATTCTTCAAATATGTGATAAAGTAAAAGGAGAAGGACAAGTACTATATGTATCAGGGGAAGAGTCTGCAGAACAAATAAAATTAAGAGCAGATAGATTACGGAATTAACAATGATGACATACTATTTTTAGGAGAAACAGATATTGATATAGTAAATCAAAATATAATAAATTTAAATCCTAAATTAGTAATAATAGACTCAATCCAAACAATGTATTCTGAAGAAATAACAGCTGCAGCAGGTAGTGTAAGTCAAGTTAGAGAGATAACATCCCAAATTATGAGAGTGTGTAAATCTAGAAATATCACAACAATAATAATTGGACATGTTACAAAAGAAGGTAACATTGCAGGACCAAGAGTTTTGGAACATATGGTTGATACAGTTTTATATCTTGAGGGAGAAAGATATTTTTCGTATAGAATTTTAAGAGGAGTAAAAAATAGATTTGGATCAACAAATGAAATAGGAATGTTTGAAATGAGAGGAGAGGGAATGTGCGAAATAACTAATCCTTCTGATATACTTATTTCAGAAAATGAAGACAATCCGTCTGGTTCGTGCATTGTTTCTTGTATGGAAGGTACTAGATCGATATTAGTTGAGTTACAAGCACTTACATCACAAAGTATATTTGGATATCCAAAAAGAACAGCAAATGGTGTTGATTACAATAGACTAGCGCTTTTGATTGCAGTTATGGAAAAAAGAGCAGGGATGAATTTAGGAACACAAGATGTTTATTTAAATGTTGCTGGTGGTCTTAAAATTTCAGAGCCTTCAGTTGATTTAGGAATGATGATGGTTACAGCTTCAAGTTATAGAAATATTCCTATTGATAAAGATGTTGTTATAATGGGCGAAGTTGGATTAACAGGCGAAGTTAGAAGAATAAATATGATAGAAAAAAGATTAAAAGAAGCTGAAAAATTAGGCTTTAAAAAGTGTATTATTCCAGAAAGTAATAAAAAAGGCTTGAAAGAAAGTTTTAAATTAGATATAATAGGCGTCAGAGATGTAAATGAAGCAATGAAAAAATTGGGACTAAAATAAAATTGTCCATTTGAGGACGTTTCTGAAATGGATAAAAATTAAGGAGGGAAAAAATTGACAGATTTATTAAAGTTAGTAGCTCCGGGAACACCAATAAGAGATGGACTTGAAAATATTTTAAGAGCGAAGACAGGTGCATTATTACTTATAACAGACAACAATGATGTTATAAAAGAAGTTGTTGATGGTGGTTTTTATATTAATGAAGAATATACTTCTTCAAAATTATACGAACTTGCAAAAATGGATGGTGCCATAGTTTTAAGTGGAGATTTAAAAAGAATTTTATTTGCAAATGCTCAGTTGATTCCTTCTAGAGAAATTGAAACAAGGGAAACTGGTACTAGACATAGAACTGCTGAAAGAACAGCAAAACAAACAGGTGAATTGGTAATAAGTATTTCACAAAGAAGAAATATAATTACAATTTTTAAAGGTAATTATAGACATATTCTAGAAGATACAAATGCTGTTTTAAGCAAGGCAAACCAAGGAATTCAAACACTTGAAAGATACAGAAAAGTATTTGATAGTAGATTAAGTATCTTAAATGAATACGAATTTAATGATATTGTTACACTTAAAAATGTTATTGATGTTATTCAAAGAGCTGAAATGGTTAGAAGAATTTCTGATGAGATAAAAAGACAAGTTTATGAACTTGGTGATGATGGAAGACTTGTAAACATGCAACATGAAGAATTGATGGGTGGACTTGAAAAAGAGGAAGCACTAATAATAAAAGATTATTTGGTTCCTACTAAAAAGAAAAGAACACCAGAAAAGGTAATGGAAGAATTATCAAAATTGCAATATGAAGAGATGCAAAAGGAAACAACTATTGCAAAATTGTTAGGTTATGAAACATTTGACAATTATGATGAAATTGGTGTATATACAAGAGGGTACAGAATTCTTAATAAAATACCAAGAATGCCATCAAATATTGTTGAGAATTTAATAACATCATTTAAATCATTTCAACACATTTTGGCTGCTGATACAGAAAGCCTAGATGAAGTTGATGGAATTGGTGAGGTTAGAGCAAGAACAATTAGACAAGCATTAAGAAGAATGCAAGAACAATTTATGTTCGAATAAAATATAAACTGGATTTGAGAAAATTTCAATTGATAATTAAGTGCAATTAAAATATTAAAAAATTCAAAAAAAGAGAAACGAAGGGAGAAAAAAATGAAAAAAACAGGAAAAATTTTATGGGTAATAGCTTTAATAGCTATAATAGTTTTAATAGGAGTAGTAGGATATGGATATTTTAAAAAATCAACATTAAAAGTTCAAAACCCAGTTGCTACAATGGAAGTTGAAAATTTTGGAACAATAAAAATGGAATTATATCCAGACCAAGCACCAAATACAGTTGCAAACTTTATTGCATTAGCAAATAGAGGATTTTATGATGGAACAGCTTTCCATAGAGTTGTAAAAGATTTTATGATTCAAGCAGGTTCAAAAGATGGTGATGGAACAACAGGAGCTAAATTAAGTAATTTAAAAGATGATGGAGCAAATCAAGATTACACAATTAAAGGTGAATTTTTAGCAAACAATGTTAAAAATACTATAAAAATGGAAGAAGGAACACTTGCTATGGCAAGAGCTGATTATACACAATATTCTTCAAGTTTAGCTGAAGAATCTTATAATTCAGGATGTGCTCAATTCTTTATTATGACTGATAAAAATACAAATTTAAACGGATATTATACTGGTTTTGGTAAAGTTATTGAAGGATTAGATGTTGTACATAAAATTGAAGAAGTTGAAGTTACAAAAGCTGAAGGACAAGAAGATAATGAAAGTGCTGAAGTTAGTACTCCAGTTAATAAACCAGTAGTTACATCAATTAGGGTTGAAACTTTTGGAACAGATTATGGTATGCCAGAAACTTTAACACCATTTGATTACACTTCTTGGTTATATAGACAATATGGAATTGGACAATAAAATTAAAATAAAAAAATATTTAAGAAAAAAACACTTGCAAATTTCCATTGCAAGTGTTAAACTATTTATAGATTTAAAAAAAACCGAATTTTTCGGAAACATTTTTTAAATCTTTTTTTATTGTTAAAAACAAAAAAACACAAAATTAAAACACAAATTTTGGCACAGAAAACAAGGGGAGGAAGAAACAATGAACACAAAATACATATTTGTAACAGGAGGAGTAGTATCAGGACTAGGAAAAGGAATAACAGCGGCATCACTAGGAAGACTATTAAAAAACAGAGGATATAAAGTAACAATACAAAAATTCGACCCATACATAAA
>CAZHCX010000019.1:0-18879 GCA_964531445.1 uncultured Clostridium sp.
ATTTTATCTTTTCTTAAATTAATACTAATACAACTTTTCATTTTACATCCTTTCAACTATCTTATACTTTCCGTATAAGCCACTGCTCTCATATCCTCTGTTACATTTTGTGTATTCATTCCAAAATATTCTGCCATTATATTTCTAACAGCTTCTGCAGTATAGTTTCCATGTCCACCGTTTTCCACCATTACAACAACAGCAATTTCCGGATTATCATAAGGGGCAAATGCAGCAAACCACGCATTAACTATATCGTTTCCATTTAAATCTTTACCAGCTTCTGCAGAACCAGTTTTTCCTCCAACTTTTATGTTAAAGTCTCTAAATCTTACTGCAGCAGTTCCAGACTCACCACTTGTAACAGATTTCATTCCTTCTTTTACAGCATTTATATAACTACTATTTAAATTAATTTCTTCTGTATTTTCATCTGACAACTTTAGTTTTTCTTTAACAAATTTATTTATTTCATCTTTAGAAACTTCAGTTCCATCTGCATTTTGTATAGTTTTTACAATACTTACATCAACTTTTTTTCCGCCATTGGCTATCATACTTATATATTTAGTCATTTGTAACGGTGTAAATTTATTGTACCCCTGTCCAATTGCTGCATTTATTGTATCTCCAGGATTCCATGATACTTTTATTGATTTAGTATATTCTTTACTTGCAAGAGTTCCAGACACTTCATCAGGTAATTCTATTCCTGTTTTACTACCCAAACCAAAATATCTAGCATATTTATCTAATGTATCAATACCCATTCTATCAGCAGTTTCATAAAAGAAAAAGTTACAAGATTTTTCTATAGCACCAATAACATTAAGATATCCATGTCCTCTATGATAATCTGTATAGTACCAACATTTCCAATCACTACCATACTTTGAATATATACCTGTGTCATTCATTCTTTCATTTAATGTTATATTTCCAGATTCCAACCCTGCAATTGCAGTAACCATTTTATATATAGAACCGGGTTCATACGCACTTTGCATTGTTTTATTTAGTAATGGATGCGATTTGTTTTCAGAATAATTTTTCCACTCTTCATTACTAATTCCATTTACAAATGATTGTGGATTGTAATCTGGATAACTTGCCATAGCAAGAACTTCCCCTGTTTTTACATTCATTACAACAGCAGATCCACCTTTTGCATCATAAACCTTTCCAAATCCACCAGTTCTAATTTTTTCAACATTATCTTTTAAAGCTTGTTCTGTAATTTGCTGTAATTTTGAATCTATTGTCAAAACTACATTAGATCCAGCTATCGCTTCCTTTTCTGTTACTTCAGCTGTTATCGTTCCATCAACAGCCATATCAATTTGTTTTGTACCTTTTTTACCTCTTAAATAATTTTCAAAAAGCGATTCTATACCTGTTTTTCCAATTATATCATTTTGTTCATAAATATCCTTCTTTTCCTTATACTCAGAATCTCCAATTTTAGAAGCATAACCCAATATATGAGAAGCAAGTGTACCTTGTGTATACTTTCTACTTGGTTGTACAGATATATTTATACCTGGAAACTGTTCACCATCTTCACTAAATTCCGCAACAGCTTCTCTAGGAATATCCTTAGCAATTGTTAAAGCTTTTGTACTACTGTAACCTTCTCTTGAAATAGCATATCTAATTGACATTATTTTTCTGCAATCTTGCATATTTTCATTTTGAATTTTGTATTTCTTTTTTAAAGCATTAAAAGCCTCTTCTGCATTAGCATTTTCATCAATATTATTATTCTTTTTCCAGTTACTTAAATTTGAATCTGATATTGTAAATTCAAAAGGTTCAATTTTTATTGGTAAATTATTTGTATAATTAATTTGATATTTTTCTAAAACGTTAATTATTCTTAAAATTGTATCATTTAAAGCATTAGTATCAATTTTACTTTTATACAATTCTAAATTAAATTTTTGACTTGAACCAACCAATACATTTCCTGATCTATCTAATATTTCCCCTCTTGCAGCTTCCAAAGTACTTTCTCTTGTTAGTCTTGTATTTGACTCTTCCCTATATTTTTCCCCATGTAGAATTTGAAGATTAAACAACTGTATAATTAGAATTACACCCAAAATATATGTAAAAATAGTCATTGTATTATATCTTAAATTTATATTTTTCTTATTTATTCCTTTTGACAATTGTTCACCTTCTCTCTAAATTGCAATACTTTTTTACTTATACTAAAAATATCTTGTTAAAATTTTATTTCCTTTGTATTCATTTTCTATATAATATCCAAATTTTTGTATTAATGGATATATAATTATTGTTATTAATATATTATATAAAACCTCAATTAATAGAATCTTTATAAAGTTTAAAATTTCCACATTAATTGAATATAAAACATAATTCATAAAATATATTACAACTTCATATACAATCGTTGTAGCAAAAACCATTAATATTATTGTTACTCTACTATCTTTAGAAAAATTTTTATCAAAAATCATTGCTATAATTCCAACAATAGACAATGCTAGTAAATTTTCACCAATCTTTTCGTTAAATATCAAATCTAATAATGCACCAACAACTGCTCCATAAGCTATTCCTATCGTTCTGTTTCCAAACAATCCAATAAATAATATATAAACAACAAATAAATTTGGTCTTATTCCAGCTATTGTAAACCAACTAAAAAAATTTGATTGTAAAAAATAAATTACAAAACCTATTAGTATTAGTACAATATTGATAAAAAATTTTTTCAAAATCTCCACCTCTTTTTTACTACGTTAATTATTTTTTATAACTAATACTGTATTTAATTTATTAAAATCAACAGCAGTTTCTACAATTGCATATCTATCAATTATATTTTGTGTAGAAATAATTTTTTTAATTGTTCCAACATGTATTCCCTTTGGATATATCCCTCCTAATCCAGATGTATCAACACTATCACCTTGAACAAGATTTGCATCTGTTGGAATATACATAGCTTTTAACTCTGAATTTCCATCCAATGTACCTTTACAAACAATTCCTTCTTTATTTGTACTCATTAAACAACTTATAGAACTTGACGTATCAACTATTGTTCTAACTTTTGCAGTATTATTTGTAACAGAAATAACATGACCAACCAATCCTTCATCTGCAATTACAGTCATATTTTCCTCTATTCCATCATTTTTTCCAATATTAATAATTATTGTTTTTGAGTAATTACTTATATCTTTATCAATTATATATCCCGGAACAGTCTTATATTCACCATATTTTTCTGTTAATCCTAAATATTCTTTTAAGGTTTCATTTTCGGTTTTTATATTTTCTAGTTCCCTTAAAGATTGTTCTAATTTACTATTTTGATCTTTTAAATCCTTATTTTCATTTTTTAAATTATTAATATCAGCAAAAAAAGTAGAATTTCCACTAACTCTATTCTTTAAATATGTTAAACCATTTTGAACAGGCATAACTAACTTATTTGCTATATTTTCAAAAAAAGAAGTATTCGATTCTCTGTTAGAAAATATAACAATTAAAATAAGTATAATAATTGTAATAATTATTCCCCATATTCCGCCTTTTTTAGTTTTATACATAGAGTTTGCTCCCTTCTACTTTAATATTTATATTCTTTTTCTTGAATTAACTAAAACTCTTTTTAACTTTTCTAAGTTTTCTAAAGTTTTCCCTGTACCCCTTACAACACAATCTAAAGGTTCTTCTGCAATATATACAGGCATTCCTGTTTCTAGACTTAATAATTTATCTAAATTTTTTATTAAAGCCCCTCCACCTGCAAGAACAATACCTTTTTCCATAATATCAGAAGCAAGTTCTGGTGGTGTTTTTTCAAGTGTACTTTTAACTATATCAACAATTTTAGAAATTGATTCTTTCATTGCTTCTTCAATTTGTGTTGAAGTTATCATTTCATTTCTTGGAAGACCATCTGTTAAATCTCTTCCTCTTACTTCCATTGACATTTCAGTCATAAGTGGTAACGCACATCCTATTTGCATTTTAATTTGTTCTGCCGTTGTTTCGCCAATAGCAAGATTCATTTCTCTTTTAATATAATTCACTATATCTTCATCAAGTTCATCTCCAGCAACTCTTAACGAATGACTAATAACAATACCTCCTAAAGAAATAACTGCAACTTCCGTTGTTCCTCCACCAATATCTACAATAATACTTCCACTTGGTTCAGCAACATCTATTGAAGCACCAATTGCAGCAGCCATAGGTTCTTCTATTAAATAAACTTCTTTAGCACCTGCTTGTATAACAGATTCTTCAACTGCTCTTTCCTCTACCTCTGTTATACCAGATGGAACGCCAACCACAACTCTTGGTCTTCCAATACTATATCTTTTTTCAACTTTTTCTATTATATTTTTAAGCATTAATTGCGTAGCAGTAAAATCAGCTATTACACCGTCTTTCATTGGTCTAACAGCTTTTATTTGATCTGGTGTTCTACCTAGCATTTCTTTTGCTTCGTTTCCAGTTGCCATTATATTTCCTGTTTTTCTGTTTATAGCAACAACTGATGGTTCTTTTAATACTATTCCTTTTCCTTTTAAAGTTACTAAAATATTAGCAGTTCCTAAATCTATTCCAATGTCTTTTGATCCAAATGTAAAAAATTTCATTAAATTTCTATCCTTTCTAATTAATCACTTTCATTTTTATTTTTCCTAAGTTTTTTTCTTTTCTGAATTCATAATTCTCTCAACAATACTTGTATAATTATTTAACCCTATTACAATGTGATCTACTAATAAAATATCAAACATTTTAGTTGCTTTGAAAAGTTCTTTTGTAATCTCTATATCTTTCAAACTAGGTTTTGAATTTCCAGAAGGATGATTATGTATAAGTAAAATTCTAGGAGCATGAATTTTTAATGCTTCTGCAATAACTTCATTAATATTAAGTGTTGCGAAAGAATATCCTCCAATTGAAAGTTCCATATATTTTAATAATTCATTATTATTGTTAAGTAACATTAATTTAATATGTTCCTTTTTTTCTAATTTTAATTCTTCCATTACAAATTTAGCTGCAAAATCCGTATCACTTATCTTTATCTTTTTACTATAACTTGGACTTGACATTCTAATAGCAAGTTCACTTGCAGCCTTTATTTGAATTGCTTTTACTCTTCCAATCCCCTTTATATTCATCAATTCCTCTAATGATACACATCTTAAGAAATCTAATTCGTTAATTGTATAATCTTTATTCATACCCAAAATTCTTTGTGCTATCTGTACTGATGTTTCTTCTTTTGTTCCTGTTTTTATAATTATTGCCAATAATTCTGCATTTGATAAATACTTTTCACCATGTCTTTCTAATTTTTCATATGGCCTTTCTAATTCTGGCAAATCTTTTATTTTTAACGACAAACTTTAACCTCTTTTCATCAAAATTTGTCCCACTCTTTTATTTTTATATTTTAAATCTTTTTATATATTAATAAGGCTAATACCATTCCTATTATGCTAGAGATATTAATTTCAAACATTAATCCAAATGTTAATTTTACTACACTTAGATTTAATACAATTGGATTTTGTAACCCAAATTCCTGTCCATAAGAAAGCCACCAAAGTGATGGTATTCCTGATGTTAATTTTCCAATTAATCCCCCAACTACTAATCCAGCTAATACAAATAGTAATAATACCCAAATATTTTTATCTTTTGTTGCCATTTTTTATACCTCCAATTTTTCTTTTATCCTTACGGATACACTTTTTCTAACATAGAGCTATTATATATTGAAATTGCTTTTTTTTCAAGCAATTTATGGAAAATAATGTATAAAAATAAAATTACCAAAATTTGTTCCTTTTCATATAATTATAATAGCTGTATAATTTAATTAAGTATACTATACGATTTAATGGAGGTATTTAAATGAAAATTGAAAAAATAACAAAAAACAAAATTCGTATAATTTTAAAACAACAAGATTTTAAAGATAAGAATATAAATTTACAAAAAACTTTTTTAAATTCAAACAATTCTCAAAAACTACTTTTAGAAATTTTAAATAAAGCTGAAAAAGAATTAAAATTTGAAACAACAGGATACAAATTACTTGTTGAAAGTTTTTTTGAAGAAAATAATACCTGCATATTAACAATAACAAAATTTCTTGAATCAAAAAATAATACTGATATAAAAAAGAAATTAAAACTTAGAAAGATTTCAGAAAATTTAGAAAATAATTTTATAATTTATGAATTTGACGAGTTTGAAAACTTCTGTAATTTTTGTGATTCTTTTTTCAATACAACAAAAAATACAAATTACAACGAAATAAAAAATACATTCAAAAAATCACAACTTTATTTTTATAATAATACATATTATTTAATTTTAAATAAAAAAATAAATAACTTAAATTACGTTAGAGCAACTTCACTTTTACAGGAATTTGCAACAATAAAAAAATATAGCAAAAACTTTAAATCAAAATTAACCGAACATGGAAAATTACTAATAAAAAGTAATGCTATATATACTGGTATTAAACATTTTTCAAATTAATATAAATAATTTTGTGGATTTAACGCCACACCATTGGACCTTATTTCAAAATGCAAATGAGGTCCTGTTGAATTTCCTGTAGAGCCAACTGCTGCAACAGTTTGTCCTGCTGAGACACTTTGTCCTGCTGAGACATATAATTTATTACAATGTCCATAATATGTTTGAATTCCATTACTATGTGTAATTACAAGTAAATTACCATAAGAACCTTTCCATCCAGAAAAAGTAACAGTTCCTGAAGCAGCTGCTACAACTGGAGTTCCAGTTGATGTTGCAATATCCAATCCTGTATGAGCTGAACTTCTTATACTACTTCTTACACCAAATCTAGAAGAAATTATTCCAGATACAGGTCTATTTAAAGAAATACCCAAATTAACCTTATTGCTAGAAATAGTTGTTGCAGTATTAACTGAACCAGAAGCTTTAACTTTTGTAGATGTATTTTTTGATGCAACAACAACTTTTTTAGGTTCAATATATAATTTAGAAACAGCATCATCAACACTTGCCATTTCTTTTAATTCAGTTTCATATTTTTCAGTAATTGTTATATTATCAATATTTGTACTTTTCTTTTCTTTTAATTGATTTACTATATTTTCTGCATCAGTAAATGTAGAAACATACATTTTTTCTTCTTGATTATCCAAAATTGCATAATATCTATAATATGTTGTTCCCTCAGCCTTTATTTTATCAAAAATTTCATCATCACTTGCTTTAACATCTCTTTTTAATAAACAAATATTATATTCAGGCAAACAATCAACTTGTACAAAAGCAGTATGTTCAGCCTCACCCTTTTCTATGTATTCATTTATTTTTGATTGCAATTTACTTTTATTATCAGTATATCCAACACTTTCACCACCTATATTTACGCTATAACTTACTTTATAAAAAGATGCTACTATACCTAAAATAACAAAAATTGCAACCAACATTAGCACTAATAACTTTATTGATCTTCTTGTATGTATTAATACTTTTTTAAACATTACAATTCTCCTCAAAAAATTTTACACTAATTTTATACTGTTTTTGAGAAATTTGCAAGTACTAAACATAATAATTTAAAAAACATTTACAGAATATACACTTTAAAAGCCTATATTCCGTAAATGTTTTTATTGTTGTAAATCAGTTTTTACAGTCTCTACCTCTGTTGCAGTTGCCTTTTGAGCAGGTTTATAATAACCTTTAGCTTGTGCAACCTTAAATAATTCATATTGAAAACTCTCATCTGAATTTCTTACTTGTTGAAATGTTTGTCTTAAATTCATATTTTCAGCTTCAGTAATTGCAGTTTGATATGCTGTTAAATCAGACTTTACACCAGCTAAAATATCGTTAACCATAACTTTTTCGTCCATTTTACTTCCTCCTAATTATTTAAAAATGTCATTAATTTTTGTTTTGTGTTCATACAATCTTGAGCCGCCTTTGTAAACATTTGCTTAATTTGTGGGTCTACAGCCTGTGAAGAATAAGTGTTTAATTTTTGATACATATTACTATGTGCACCAATTAAATGTCTTAAATGTTGTAGTTCTAATTGATTTAAATCTGCCATTTTAATCATTCCTTTCCATTAACTTATCATTACTTTATTATTTTCAATATTATAAAAAATATACAAAAAAAGTTTTAAGATATTAAATTTTATCTTAAAACTTTTTAAACTTCACATATTTCTTTTTTCAAAAAAGAATTGTTTTAAATAATTTCTAATTTTGCAAATTTTGCCATTAAACGTTTATGACCAACTTTATCAAAATTAATGTCAACTTTTAAATCATCACCTTCAGGTTCAACACTACTAATTGTACCTTCTCCAAATTTTTTATGGAATATTCTTACACCTGCTTGATATTGAGATAAATCAACACTAGAAACTGTAGATTTTTTGTTTAATGAATTTAAGAAATTTTCTGCAGTTCTAAACATAAATCCGCTATTTGAATTCGCACTTGATGCAGCAACTGTTGGTTCTTGTTTATCAACTTTGTATGTTTTAATATTTCCATTATCTTTACTTCCATAAGTCCAACTATATTTTGAATCTCCAAATACATTACTAGAACTTGGTTTATCCCCCATAACTTCATCATATCCATTTAAAAGATCCTGTGGAATTTCTTTTAAAAATCTTGATACTGGATTACAACTTGTTGATCCAAATATTGTACGTTGCTTACTACATGTTAAAAATAAGTTTTCTTTTGCTCTTGTTATACCAACATAGCATAAACGTCTTTCTTCTTCTAGTTCTTTTGGCTCAGAAATTGATTTAAATCCAGGAAAAATACCTTCTTCCATTCCAACCAAAAATACTACAGGAAATTCCAAACCTTTAGCACTATGTAATGTCATAAGTGTTACTGTTTCTTCTGTTTCTTCCATATTATCAATATCACTAGATAATGTAATTCCCTCTAAGAAATCACTTAATTTATTTTCTGCTGACTCTTCTTCAAATTCAATTGCAACTGTTAAAAATTCGTCTAAGTTCTCAATTCTATTTTCAGCTTCAATTGTATTTTCATTTTCTAATGCTTTAGTATATCCAGATTTTTTTAATGTTTCTTTTATTAATTCTGAAATTTTCATTTCGTCTTTTTTAGCACGAAGCTCTTCAATGCAATTTACAAATTCTCTTGAATTCATAAATACTCTGTTTAATCCAAATTGATCTGCATGCTCAATAATTTCATACATTGGAACACCACTATTATTAGAAATTTCTTCAATTTTATCTAAACTTGTTTTACCAATTCCTCTTTTAGGCTCATTAATAATTCTTTTTAAACTTAAATTATCTGATGGATTTTGAATTAATCTTAAGTAAGAAATAATATCTTTAATTTCTTTTCTCTCATAGAATTTTAATCCACCTATAATTTTGTATGGAATTCCTTCTCTTCTTAGAATTTCTTCTATTGCTCTTGATTGGCTATTCATTCTATATAAAATAGCAAAATCAGAATATTTGTAATATTCTTCTCTTCTAAGATGTTCAATTTGTTCTGCAATATACGTACCTTCATCATATTCATTTTTTGCAGAATAAACACTTGGCAAATTACCAACATCATTTTCTGTCCATAATTCTTTTTTATATGTTACTTCATTATTTTTAATTACAGCATTTGCAGCTTTTAAAATATTTCCTGTACATCTATAGTTCTGTTCCAATTTTATAATTTTTGTACCAGGAAAATCACGTTCAAAATTTAAAATATTTGAAATATCTGCTCCTCTAAAACTATAAATACCTTGGTCATTATCACCAACAACTGTTATATTTCCATGTTTTGATGCTAACATTGTAACCAATGTAAATTGTGATTTATTTGTATCTTGGTACTCATCTACTAAAACATATTTAAATTTATCAGAATAATATTCCAAAACATCTTGATTTTCCATTAATATTTTTATTGTGTAATTTATTATATCATCAAAATCTATAGCATTATTTTCTTTCAATCTTTTTTGATATAATTCATAAACAAGTGCAATTTTTTCTTTTCTAAAATCTCCACTTGCTCTTGCTGTATATTGATCTGGTTCTAACATCTCATTTTTTGCATTACTTATTTCTGATAAAACGCTTCTGTCCGTAAACATTTTGTCATCTAATCCTACTGTTTTTATACAAGCTTTTACTAATGTTCTTTGGTCAGATGTATCAAATATTATAAATGATGAATCAAATCCAATTCTATCTATAAATCTTCTTAAAATTCTTACACATATTGAGTGGAATGTTCCCATCCAAATATCTGCTGAAACATCTCCAACTAAGTTTCCAATTCTTTCTTTCATTTCGTTTGCAGCTTTATTTGTAAATGTTATTGCAAGTATATTCCAAGGCAATACTTGTTTTTCTCCTATTAAGTAGGCTATTTTATGTGTTAATACTTTCGTTTTTCCACTTCCTGCACCTGCTATAACTAGGCATGGACCTTCTGTATTTACAACAGCTTCATATTGTTTATCATTTAATCCTTCTAATAAATTTTGCATCTATTATTTCTCCAATCTGTTATCTTTTTTTCTTGTCAAATTATATAATTTGTGAAATAAAAAGTCAATAGAATTTTATAATTTTATCGAACATTTTTTTGTGTTTAATTTTACAATTTTGTTGCAAATATTCCTATAATAAATCCTATCATATTTCCAATAGCAGACATTCTACCTTTATACAAACTATTAGCCTCTGGAACAAGCTCTCCAGAAACAATATACAACATTGCGCCTGCCGCAAAACTTAAACAAATTGATATTACAGTTTGTGATATTGATCCTACAATCGCTCCAAAGAAAGCACCAACTCCAGTAGTTACTCCTGATAAAACTACGTAAAATATAACCTTTAATTTATTCATCCCACCATTTTTCATTGGCACTGCCATAGATATTCCTTCTGGTATATCATGCAAGCAAATTGCAATTGCCAAGCCAAGACCTAGCTTAAGTGAAGCTTCAAAACCAGAACCAATAGCCAAACCTTCTGGAAAATTATGAATAGCAAGACCGATTGAAACAATAATACCAGTCTTCAATAAATTATTATTTGTTTTATAACTCTTTTTATTAAAAAATTTTTGCACTAAAACATCACAAAAAATCATTGAAGCAACACCAATTATTACTCCAAGAACAACACTACAAACATTACTAATCTCTAAAGCCTCCGGTATTAAATCAAAACAAATAACAGCCATCATTAACCCTGAAGCAAAAGATAAAATAAAACTTAAAAATTTATTGGAATTTTTATTAATTAAAATTCCAATAAACCCTCCAAGTGTAGTACCAAAAGTGCCAAAAAAAAGACCCAAAAGTGTAGTTTTTAAAATTCCATTCATATAAACACCATTACTTTCCTAAAAAAATTTGAACATAAATTTTACCATACTTAGAACCCTTTACAACACCTATTCCAGTATAGTTAAACGAACTATTCAAAATATTTGCCTTATGACCAGGTGAATTCATCCATGCTGTAACAGCTTCACTATTACTTGAATTGCCTGCAATATTTTCCCCCGCTGTTTTATATGTTACCTTAAAACTATTAAGCATATCAAACGGCGAACCATAAGTTGGTGAATTATGTGAAAAATAATTATTATCTACCATATCCTTAGCTTTAATCCTTGCAACATTTAAAGCTTCTGAATTCATTTTTAATGCAGATAAACCATTGTTGGTTCTTTGTTTATTAATTAAATCAAACACCTCTTTTTCATCAGTCGACATTGAACTAGATGTACTCGTTCCACTAGAATTATTTGATTTTGAAGTATTTGTATTTGGATAAATTGCTTTTACATACTTTTTGCTAACAGCCCCAACATAGTCTCCTTCAACCTGAACGATATACCAATCTCCAACTCCAGCAAAAACTCGTATATATTCATTTCTTTTAACTTTTGCAACTATTCCATACCAAGTTCCTGGACCACTTCTTACATTTAATTCTGAGGCCGTTACAAGCCCTGTTGAAAATCCAACATTATAATAATTTTGCATACTAAATGATTTTGTAAAAATGCTTATACCAATTAAAAACATTAATACAACACTTACTTTTAGTATCGTTTTTCTTTTTATACTAATAATTTTCATAAATCATCCCCTCTTAATTTATATTTTATAATTTATGAATTATTCTAATTTATTAATATTTTAAAAACATCATATTTTGTATAATCATATATACAAACAGTATAAAAGGAAGAATTAAAATGTGGATATTAGAAAAACTAAAAGTAAAAAAAATCGAAGAAATGCTTTTTGATGAAGCAGCAAACAAATGGCTAGAATATAAAAAAAGAAGTGTAAAAGAATCTACATATTATAACTATTTATTTATTGTTGAAAAACATTTAAAGCCAAAGTACGGAAATGTTTCAATGAACAATATTACAAATTACAATGATTTTATAGAGGAACTTTCAGAAAAATTTGAGCCAAAAACTGTTAAATGTATAATAAATGTTTTAGCTTCTATTTTTAAGTATTTTGAAAATGAATATGGCTGCAGAATTTTACAAAAAAGTGCAGTTTTACCAAAATTAGATAAGAAAAAATTGACAATTTTAAATAATAAAAATAAAACAAAATTAGAAAAATATTGTCTTAATGAAAATACACTAAAATCATTAGGAATAATTATTGCATTAAATACTGGTCTTAGAATTGGTGAACTATGTGCCTTACGTTGGGAAAATATTGATTTTGATGAAAAAGTTATAAATGTTACGAAAACCTTGCAAAGAGTTTATGATAGCGTTTCTAAAAAAAGCTCTGTAGTTATTGATAAACCCAAAACTGAAAATTCAACAAGAACAATTCCTATGTCAAAAAAATTATACGACATTTTGTATCCATTAAAGAAAAAAAATACAAACCTAGTAATTTTTTTCTTTCTGGAACTGATTATTGGGTAGAGCCAAGAGCATATCAATATAATTTTAAAATTATTCTTAAAAATAGTAAAGTTAAAATAAATAATTTTCATATTTTGAGACATACTTTTGCGACTAATTGTATTGAAGTTGGTATGGATATTAAATCTCTTAGTGAAATTTTGGGACATTCAGATATAAATATTACACTTAGAACTTATGTACATTCTTCTGATAAAATCAAAAAAAATATTTGAATAAATTATAATTCTATATTATCTAAAAATTTAAAAACTCCTTAAAATATACAATTAATTATATATTTTAAAGAGTTATTATTTTTATTCTTCTTCACCTTTTAATTTTTCTGCTCTATCTGCAGCAATTAAATTATCAACCATTTCATCAATATCACCATTTAAGAAATTTTCCATTTGATAAATACTCATACCTATTCTATGGTCTGTAATTCTACCTTGAGGATAGTTATAAGTTCTTATTTTCTCACTTCTATCTCCAGATCCAACTTGAGATTTTCTTGCACTTGAAATTTCACTATCTTGTTTTTGTTTTTCTATTTCATACAATTTAGTTCTAAGCATTCTCATAGCATTATCTCTATTTTGGAATTGAGATCTTTCTGTTTGACATTCAACTACAATTCCTGATGGTTCATGTATAAGTCTTACGGCTGAAGAAGTTTTATTAATATGTTGTCCTCCAGCACCTGATGAACGAAATACTTCCATTTTAATATCAGCAGGATTAATTTCAATTTCTACGTCTTCAACAACTGGAAGTACTGCAACCGTAGCAGTTGATGTGTGAATTCTTCCACTACTTTCTGTGTCTGGAACTCTTTGAACTCTGTGTACACCACTTTCAAATTTTAATCTACTATATACACCTTTTCCTGTAACCATAAATGTGATTTCTTTATAACCACCAAGCCCAGTTTCGTTTTCATTTAGAACTTCTACTTTCCATCTTTTTCTTTCTGCATACATTGTATACATTCTAAATAATGTTCCAGCAAATAATGCAGCTTCTTCACCACCAGCTCCAGCTCTAATTTCACAAATAATATTTTTATCATCATCTGGGTCTTTTGGAATTAATAAAAATTTTAGTTCTTCTTCTAATTTTGGTAATTTTTCTTTATTATCATAAAATTCCATTTCTGCAAGCTCTTTCATTTCTGGATCATCCATCATTTCTTTTGCTTCTTCCATAGCTTGTTTTGCTTTTTTATATTCTCTAAATTTTAATACTATATCTTCTATGCTCGCATGTTCTTTCATCATTTTTTGCCATTCAGTTTGGTTAGATATAACTTCTGGATCACTTATTAATTTTGTTAATTCCTCATATCTTTTTTCAACGGCCTCTAATTTTTCAAACATAAATATTCTCCTTTTCTAAAAACTTTATGTATTATACTACATTTTCTAGAATTTTACAAGTACATTTATAATTCCACATAATTAAATTCAATATTATTTTTATTTAAAATATTATTTTCTCTATTTGTACAACTAAAAATAATTATTTGTCTATTTTTAAAATTATTATTTAAAAATAATAAAATATTTTTTAATCTTTCATCATCATAAAAAGCAAATGATTCATCTAACAAAATTGGAACAACTTCTTCTGATAATTCATCAACCATAGAAAGCCTTAAAGATAAATATAATTGATCAATAGTCCCAATACTAAATCTATTTGCTGGAACATAGTTTCCATTTTCTAATTCTACTATTAATCCTTCATCTTCATTAAACATTACTTTCTTATATTTTTCGCCAGTTATATTAGAAATATTTTTTGATAAATTCTCTGTAAACTTAGGGGTTACTGAATTTTTCATTTCTTCATAATTTTCTGTTAAAACTTCTTTTGCTATATTAAAACTTAAATTTAAGTTTTTTAAAGTTAACATTTTATTATTATTGTTAACCAATTCTTCTTCAATTTTTGATAAATCATCAAGATTTTTTTCTATATTTTGTTTATCAATATTTAAAGTATGTACCTCTAATTTTTTATTATTTATTTCTTTTTGTATTTTTTCAATTTCATAATTTACATTTTGTAAATTAATTAAATTATTTATTTTATTTTTTTCTATTTTATTTAAATAATTATTTTTTATTTTTTCTTTTTCTAAATTAATTTTTAAATTAATATTATTTTTTAAATTATTTATTTCATTAATTAAATTATCTGAATTATTTTCTAATATTTTTTTCTCATTTTCTAAATTAATTATTTCTGAATTTATTTTTTCATAATTATTTTTTTCTATTTTTTCCTTATTTTTTATTTTATTTTTTTCTAATTTTTTAATAAATAAATAAAAAATCAAAAACGTTGGTACTGTAAGAAGAAAAATATATTTAAAATAATTATTTTTAACAAAAATAAATTGTAAAATATTAATTAAAACTAATATTAATAAAAAAATAATTAATTTAATTATTTTTTTATTTTTTATTTTTTTATTTTTTATTTTATTTTCTGAATAATTTTCAATAATATTTTTATTTTCATTTTTTATTTCATTTATTTTATTATTTATTATTTTTATTTTATTTAAATTTTCATTTTTTATATTTTCTTTTATTTTTATTTTTTCATTTTCTATTTTTTCATTTTCATTTAATATTTTTATTTCTCTTAAAAATTCATTTTCATTCTCTAATTTCAAAATTTCATCATTTAATTTATTTTCTTTATCATCAAATTCATATTTAAAATCTTTATATTTTTCTAAATTATTTTTTTGTAATTTTAAATTTTCTAATTTTTTAGTAACGATATTTATTGGCTTTTCCCTAGATCTTTCTGTCCCAACCTCGTCTAATTGACGTCTATTTATTCTATCAATTACCTTTTTAAATGAAGTGCTATCGTCACCTGTTTGTGCAATATTAGCAATTTTTTGTATTAAAAAATTTTGACTTTGATTTTCTAATTTTACTTCATTTTGATTTATTCCCAAAGTTGATAAAAATAAATCTTCGTCTATTTTTGTTTGTTCATAAAAAAATTCATTTCCTTTTAATTTATCAATATTAAATTCTTTAGAAATATCTTCCATATTTTCATTAAATATTTTTGGATTTTTTTTATTAAAATCTCTATATATTTCAAATTTATTTTTATTATCTAATTCATATTCTATTTTCCCTGAAAATTCTTCTCCAGTCCATGGTTTATATTTTTCATAATCAGAAATTTCTTTTCCTTTTTTATTTTTAGAAATTCCATAAAAAGAATTAATTATAAAATTAATTAATGTTGATTTTCCAGCTTCGTTTTGTCCATAAATTATATTTATTCCATTTTTTAAATTAATTTCTTTTTCTTTTAATTTTCCATACGAATTAATTTTTAATTTATTTATTTTCAAAATAATTCCTCCTATTTTTTTTATTTAAATTTATTAAAATTTTATTCCAAAGCCTCTAACCCTATTTCTATAGCTTTTTCTAATATTTCTTTATCTTCTTCTGTTAAATTTTCTTCATTTAATTTTTCTTGCATTTTTTTTGCAAATAAACCTTTTAATGTAGTTTCATTTGATAATTCATTTAAATTATAATTAATTTTTGTATTATTTTTTATTTTAATTATTTTTTCATTTAAAATTAATTTATATAATTCATATTTATCAATTTCAAAATTTCTTTTTCCAATTAATATTATTTCAATTAATTTATTATTTTCAAAATTTAATTCATTTATTTTTTCAATTAATTCTTCTTTAGAATTTAATTCTGTAACGTCAACATCACATAATTTAAACTCCATTTCATCCAAAGGAATAAACTCTAATTCTCTATTTTTAGAATTTTTTTCAATTTCTCCAACAATCATTCCGTGTTGTCCTAATTCATCAAATCCTAAAGACACAGTTGAGCCTGGATATACAGCAATTTGATTTTCTTCTGTATTATAATCTAATTTATGAATATGTCCTAATGCAACATAATCAAAACCTTTTTCTTTTAATAATTTTCTTGATAATGGATTATATTCACTATTTTCTACTGCTCCACCGTCTAACGAACCGTGAATTATTAAAATATTTAATTTATCATTTTTTTCTAAATTTATTTCCTCAATTCCACTATTTTTACAATAAAAATCATCAAAACCAAATCCATAAATATTTGCATCTTCTGTCTCTATTTTCTCAATTTTTGAATTAAATATTTTTACATTTTCATTCCAATTAAATTTATTATAATAAGAATTTTTAACATAAGGATCATGATTTCCAGGTGCAATAAATATTTTTGTATCAGGAATTTCTTTAAATAAATTATTAATAAAATCTATTGTTGATTTTTTAATATATTTTTGTTCATATAAATCTCCCGAAATAAAAAAATATTTAATTTTATTTTCTTTTATATATTCAATTATTTTTTTTAATGCTTTTCTTTGTTCTAGTCTTCTTAAATCTCCCAAACTATCTTTATCAGAAAGGTTAACAAAAGGACTATCAAAATGCATATCTGCTATGTGTACAAATTTCATAATTTCCTCCAAATTTTATTTTATTTTATTAATAAACTATATAATAAATAAATTTAAAAAACAAGCGAACAAAACAAATTTTCTGTGTTAATTTTTCTTAAACATTAATCTAAACATATATTATAAACCAAAAAATCAACGTCCTAATGGTTGAAAAAACACTAGGTTTTACCCTAGTGCTTTCGTCTTTATTCTTCATCTAATGGTCCAAATAATTCATCAAATTTTGCCTCTAATTCTTTTTGTAAATCATAAGTATCTTCATCATCTTCTTGTGGAAGAACTGGAGCATCAAAATCATCTAAAATATCACTCATAGTCTCTTCTTTTTTAGGCTCAGTTTTATTTGGTTTAGATTCTTTTTTATCATCAATATCATCAAATAAATCATCTAAAGATTCTATATCCAAATTTGTTTCTTTTTCATCTTTATCAGGAACATAAGGATTATTAGGATTATACTTTCTCCATTCTCCTCTTTCAATTTCACCAATATCATTATGGCTAATTTCAAGTCCTGCCATCTCTTTTGCCATTGGATGTTTAAAATAATAAAATTTATTTGCCTTTACTGGTTTTATTCCTTTTTCATAAATAATACATAAATCATTGTCCATTCTTCTAAGTTCATCTGGTGTCATAAGAGCTCTTGCCATTACTTGGTCAGACACACTTTTTCCTGTTTTATGGTTTTGTTTATCTTTATTAACAGAAATACTATCTCTTCCAATTGTTTTTTCTCCAAGCGCTTTTGAGAAATATTCAACTGTTTTAAATGAGTTACTTCCTAAGAATACGTGTGTATCACAGTTACCCATTATAGTTTCATAAGATTTTTCATAAACTGCTTCCAATTGGTCTATATTTTGTAAAATTACACTAAACGAAATTCCTCTACTTCTTGATGTTGATATTTTCTTATCAAAATCTGGTATTTTTCCTATATTTGCAAACTCATCAAGTATAAAATATGTTCTTTCTTTTAATCTTCCACCGTTTTGATCAGCATAATCATATAATTGTTGAATCATTTGTGAAAAGAATATTGTTAATAAAAAGTCATAAGCTGTATGTGTATCAGAAGATATAACATATACTGCTGTTTTCTTATTTCCTATTTCTTCAAAACTTATTGTATCTGTTGATGTAAGTTCTGCTATTTCTTTTGAATCGAATTTACCAAGTTTTGATTGTAATGAACTTAGTATTGATCCATAAGTTTTTTCTGGTGCAATTTCAATTGATTTGTAATACATTCTTGCTGGATGGTCATAAGGTAATTGACTCATCAAATTTGAAAGTAAGTTACTTCCACCATTGTTATTTGCTGCTCTAACTAATTCTGCAC
>CAZHCX010000020.1:0-18556 GCA_964531445.1 uncultured Clostridium sp.
AGACCTGCTTTAGCAGGAATATTACCAGCGTATAAAAGTCAATTGATATTAATGGATTGTGGTTCAAATACTAATTGTAAGCCAATAAATTTATTACAATTTGCTCAAATGTCTTCAATATATATTAGAAATACATTTGGAATTGAAAAACCGGCAATAGGATTATTAAATATAGGAACTGAAGAAACCAAGGGAAATGAATTAGTAAAAGAAAGTTATAATTTAATTAAGGAAAAAGCTGAAGAATTAGATATAAACTTTGTAGGAAATGTTGAAGGTAGAGATGCTTTTTCAGGTGAAATTGATGCAATTATAGCTGATGGTTTTACTGGAAATGTATTTTTAAAAACGACAGAGGGACTTGGAAAATTTGTTAAGAAATCATTAAAAGAAAGCTTAATGAAAAATATATTTTCAAAAATAGGGTCATTACCAGCACTTCCTGGAATAAATAGGTTTGCTAATGTAATGGATTACAAGAGATATGGAGGAGCATTATTCCTTGGAGTTAAGAAACCCGTAGTAAAAGCTCATGGAAGTAGTGATGAAAAATTATTTGAATATACAATTATTCAAGCAGAAAAATTTGTTGAGAATAAAGCTGTTGATAAAATGATAGAGGCATTTACTAAATAAACTGAGTGATGAGTATAAATTTTAAATAATTTGTAAATTCACTTGACAAATATAGTAACATATATTATAAAAGTATTATAAAAATAATACATAAAGATAAAAAACTTGGGAGGAGGTGAACTCGAAGTTATGAGTTCAGAAGAAATTTTAGAAAAGGTAAAAGCTATAATTGTAGAACAATTAGGAGTTGCAGAAAATAATGTAACAATGGAAGCATCTTTCATAGATGATTTAGGTGCTGATTCTTTAGATATAGTTGAATTAGTAATGGCATTAGAAGAGGAATTTGATATAGAAATTCCAGATGCTGATGCAGAAAAAGTTGTAACAGTTGGAGATGTAGTTGATTACATCAAAGAAAATGTTTAGATTAGAACAAATCAGAAAATCGCAGATTTTCTGTAAATTTGTTCGTGCGCCAAAATTATGAAATAATTTTGTGTGCAGTTGGCTTTTATATAATAGGAAAGTATCACTTTCCTATTATATAAAAAAAGTTGCCATAACTTTAAATGTTAAGGCAACTTTTTACTATCTTATTAAAATCTTTAAAAAAACTTAAAAAATAATTAAAGGGAGATTTCTTTAAAATATCATTATCACAAAAAATAGAAAGTCTATCAAACTCGGTACCGTTGCAGTATAAAACAAGAGAACCAACTTCATAACCGGATTTAACAGGTGCAATCAGAGAAGTGCTGCAATTAATATCAACAGTAATTGAATTAATCAAATCTTTTCTAATAGGAATAGTTTTATTTTCAAGATTAGCTAATTTTAAAGAAACAGATTGAGAGATGCCCTTTTCAATGTTAAATTTATTTAAGTTTAGAGACTTCCAATCTTCAAATTCTTTAGTAACGATTTTATCTAAATCAACTTTTTGAAAATTTTCTAAAGCATAGTTAAGCAATTTTATGCTATCTTGAGTTCTGAATTTTTTTGTATCTGCTCCTAAGACAACAGTAATAACGTCAATGTCATTTCTTTTACAAGCTGTTACAAGACATCTATTTGCGCCATTTGTAAAACCTGTTTTTATTCCATAAACTCCAGCAAAATTTCCGAGTAATTCATTTGTGTTTGATAATTGTTTTGGTGCTCCATTTATTGTAATTGTATAATTTTTAGTTCCAACTATTTGTGCAAAAGTTTTATTTTTTAATGCATAATTTGATAAAAGTGCAAGTTCATAGGCTGTAGTGTAGTGTTCAGCAGAGTCTAAACCGTGTGGTGTTTCAAAATGAGTATTTTCCAAGCCTAATTCTTTTGCTTTTTTATTCATTAAATCTGCAAAACCGAGAAATACTTCCACCAGCAAATTCAGCTAAGGCAACTGCTGCGTCATTTCCAGAACGGAGCATTAGTCCATAAAGTAAATCTCTGATTGTAATTTTATCACCAGTTTTTAGTCCTAAACGTGATCCACCTGTTCCTGCTGCTTTTTTTGAAATTTCTATTGTTTCATTTAAATTGCAATTTTCAATAATAACTGTTGCTGTCATAATTTTTGTTGTCGAAGCCATTTTTCTTTGTGTTTTTTCATTTTTACCATATAAAATAATATTTGTATTTCTGTCAATAATAACAGCAGAACGTGAATTTAAATCTGGAGCTTTAATTTCTTTAGATTTAGTTGATGTTTCTTGTATTTCTGCGCTTACATCAATAACTTCTTCATCAATATCATCACAAATTGCAAATGTTGGTAAAAAGAAAGTGAAAATTAAAAATAAAATAAAAAGTTTGTTAAATATTTTTTTCATAAATCACCTCGTTTAATCTTTTATAAAAATATATGAAGTCACTTTCTAAAATATTAGTATAAAAAACTTACGGAAATCAATAAAAATTGATGTATTTTACATAAATTCTTGATTTTGACACAAAAATGTAATATAATTATAATATAGGCGTAATAAAAAAACGGCTTATGAAAAATGTGCTTCCGTAGCTTGTTTAAGAACATAAATTTTTAGAATAAATTGGAAGCTCAAAACCTATTGACTTCAAAGTATTAATAGAATAAAATATAGGTAGTGATTAAAAAAAAAGGAGAAGAAAAAATGAGTAAGAGAAAAGTAATTTTATCAATGTTAAGTATTATGTTTGTAATAGTACTTATGATTATTCCAAATAAAGTTAGTGCTGTAACAACACTTACAACACCTATGTATTTTGGTGTAAATGAATTTAGAGGAACAAATCCAGATAGTTTTGGATATGCAATTGGTAATCCTTATGATAATGGAGATATCAATTCTATTGTTGGTGCTAAAATCTGGCAAATAGTAAAATATAATGGACCAACAGACACAAATTCAAACACAGGAAATTATTATTGTGTAAGAGCAGGAGTTGGATTTAGTGATACCAATTTAAGAGCAGAATATAATATTGCTTATGATTTAAAAAATGATAAAGCTTTATTAGCAGCATCTTCAAATAAGTATTTACAAAAAATAGCAACAAATGGTTACTACAATAATTTATTAGCTTTATCTGATTTGTTATATCTAAAAGGTGTTTCAACAGATGCTGAAAAAACAAGTTTATTAAATTCTGCTGGAATATATGCTGAAGATTATACTGCTCTTATGACAGATGATGATATAGAAGCTGTTCAACAAGCAGCAGTATGGTATTATTCTAACCATGATGATGTTAATTTTGAAAAAGTTTATAATAATTTAGGAGAAGATAAAACTTCTTGGTTATTTTATAGAACTTTAGAAATGTCTCAACAAGGAAAAACATATACAAGTTTAAGTGATTATAAATTAACATTTAATAATGAAGGAAAAAAAGTTGGCGAAGGAAAACAAAGACAAGAACAAGCAGTAATGTTATATAATTACTTAATAAATACTGCAAATAAAAATGCAAGTACTTATGAAAATGGAACAGCAAATACAATAACAAAAATAACATTATATTCAAATGCAACAATAGAAGAAACTCAACCAATAGTTTTAATTGAAAGAAAACCAGAAACAAGAGAATTCGATTTAGCATTAAGAAAATATATAACAAAAGTAGATGGTACAGTCTTAGAACAAGCAAACTCAAGAGTACCAAATATTGATGTAAGCACAATAGAAACAAATAAAACAGCAACATATAAACACAAAAAAGATCCAATAGTTATTAAAACTGGAAGTATAGTAACTTATAATCTAACAGTATACAACGAAGGTGAAAAAGCTGGTAGAGCTACAAAAATAGTTGATCAATTACCAACAGGATTAAAATCAAAATTAACAACAGGAAGTAAAGTTACATCAACAAAAGGAAATGAATATACAGTAACATATAATGAAACAACAAATAGAATAGAATTCCAAACATCAGGAACAAACAACTTAGTAGAATTTAATGGAACAAACTTAGATTCAGATACTATACAAATAGAAGCCGAAGTTATAGCAAGAGCTAATACAAAATCTGATACAATTTTAACAAACGTTGCATGGATATCAGAAGAATATGATGCAGTTGCCAAAGAAACAATTACAAATGTTGTTGGTAAAGATAGAGACTCTGAACCATCAACAATACCAAATGTAAATAAAGATAATATGTCAAACTATACTGGTAACAACAATAAACAAGATTTAACAGATTCTAACTTCTATTATAAAGGGCAACAAGATGATGATGACTTTGAAAAATTAAAATTAAACAAAGAACAAGAAGGTTCATATAATCTTATTTTAGTAAAAGAAGATGCTAATGGAGAACAACTTGATAGTAAAGCAACATTTGAAGTAAATGGACAAACAAAAACAGTAATCGGTAGATTACAAGTTGCAACAGATGTAAAAATAACATCAGAAAATGTAAATAAACAAGATACTTATGTTATAAAAGAAACTGTTGCACCAGATAAATATTGTGAATTTGATGGAACTATAAATGTAACAGTTACAAAGAAAATGGAAAACAATACTTATAAAGTAGATAGTGTTTCTTATAAAGTAACTGATGAAAATGGAAAAGACATAACAGAACAAACAAAAGGAAAAACAAATGTATATTTAAAAGACGGAAACATCTATGTTGAAGTTAAAAACTATCAATTTGACTTAAAATTAATTAAGAGAATTGTAGAAGTTAATGGTACAAAAGTTCCAGAAAGAATTGAAGGAATTGATATTTCTAAATTAGCTGATGGAACACAAACAACAGCTGATTATAAGTTAAATAAAAATCCAGTAACTGTTAAAAAAGGAGACATAGTAAAATATACATTAAGAATATACAATGAAGGACAAGTAGATGGATATGCTTCTGAAATATCAGAAGATGTACCAGAAGGATTAGAATTTGTTTGGTCTGAAAAAACAGATGACGAATTAGATGCTGATACAACATTAACAAAAGAAGAAAAAGAAGCAATTAAATATAACCAAGGAATTTGGGATATAAAAACAGTAAATAAAGATACAAAAAGGGTTGAATTAGTAACAACTGATTATTTGGCAAAAGGAAAAGGTGCAGAAATTAAAAATGATGGAGCAAACTTATTAAAAGCATTTGACCCTTCAAAACAATATAAAGATGTTATTAATGATAAAAATCCTGATTACAGAGAAGTATCTGTATTTATGAGAGTTATAGCAGAAAATAATTCAAAAGAAATAATCAGAAATGAAGCAGCTATCACAAAAGATACAGATAAAAATGGAAAACCAATTGATGACAGAGATTCTGACACAGATAAATGGGTTAAATATGAAGATGATGAAGATTATGATAATGTTATAGTTCAAACATTTGACGTAGCTTTAAGAAAATTCATAATTGCAGTAAGCAAAGATGAAGAAGTTAAAGATACAGATTATTTGAAAAATTCAAATGGAACATATACAAGAGCACCAATAGTTGACACATCAAAATTAAACACAAAAGGTGAGGACGGAAAAGTTATAACAACAGCAACATATAACCATACAAAACAACCTGTAGAAGTTGTAAAAGGTGATTATGTAATTTATATGTTAAGAGTATATAACGAAAGTGATTTAGATGGATATGCAAGTGAAATCAAAGATTACTTACCACCATATTTAACATATGTTGATGGAGAATTTAATAAGAAATATGGATGGACTGTATCTGAAGATGGAAGAACAGTTACGACAAAATATTTAGATAATTATATGATTTCTAAGACATCAACAAATGATAAAGGTGAAATAGTATTATCATATAAAGAAGTGCCAATTATGTGTAGAGTAACTAATAATGCAGTTGGAAAAATTACAAATATTGCTGAAATCACAGAATATAAAGATGAAAATAAAAAACCAATAGAGGACAGAGATTCTCAACCTAAAAATGTAGTATTACCATCTGATGATAAACTACCTGAATATCAAGATGATAAGACAGGAAGTTATATTCCTGGACAACAAGATGATGATGACTTTGAAAAAGTAATTGTTAAGAAATTTGATTTAGCATTAAGAAAATTCATTACAGCAGTTAATGAAAATGAAGTAACAACAAGAATTCCACAAGTTAAATATGACAAAGAAAATAATCATATAACTTATGAACATACAAAAGAACCAGTTAATGTAGTAACTGATAACATTGTAGTTTATACAATCAGAGTATTTAACGAAGGTGAAATTGATGGATATGCAAGTAAAGTATCTGATGATATGCCAAAAGGACTTGAGTATTTACCAAATAATGAATTAAACAAAGAATACAGATGGGTAATGTATGACAGCGAAGGAAAAGAAACAGAAAATGTTGCAGATGCAGTAAAAATTACAACTGATTACTTATCAAAAGAACAAGGTGAAGCCAGAATGAAAGCTAACTCAGAGTTAAAAGAAAATCCAGCATTATTAAAAGCTTTTGATGGTAACAAAGCAATAGACGAAAACAATCCTGATTATGCTGATGTACAAGTTGCATTCAAAGTTGTTGAACCAAATACATCTGATAAAATAATTGTAAACTCAGCACAAATTACTGATGATACAGATAAAGACGGAAATCCAGTTGATGATGATGACTCAACAACAGACAAGTGGATTGAAGGTGAAGATGATCAAGATAGAGAATATATTAAATTAAACTATTTTGACTTGGCTTTAAGAAAATGGGTAACACAAGCAATAGTTATAGAAAATGGAAAAGAAACTGTAACAGAAACAGGACATAAAGCTGAAGATGATCCAGAACAAGTTGTTAAAGTTGAATTGAATAGAAAAAAATTAAACTCATTACAAGTTAAATTTAAATATTCAATAAGAGTAACTAACGAAGGTGACATTGCAGGATATGCAAAAGAAATTAAAGACTATATACCTGAAGGATTAAAATTTGTTGCAGAAGACAATGCTGATTGGAAAGATGAAGGAAATAATGTAATTTCAACAAGAAAATTAGAAAATACATTATTACAACCTGGAGAAAGTGCAGAAGTAGAAGTTTTACTTACATGGATTAATGGAAAAGACAACTTAGGTTTAAAAACAAATATAGCAGAAATTTCAGAAGATTATAATGATTGGCATGCTCATGATATTGACTCAACTCCAGACAATAAAGTTCCAGGAGAGGATGATATAGATGATGCACCAGTATTGTTATCAATTTCAACAGGTGAAGCTAGAGTATACTTTGCATTAGGATTAACAGTATTAATAACAATTGCAGGTGGAATTATATTAATCAGAAAATATGTAATGTAATTATATAAAATGAAGTAGAAAAATCTACTTCATTTTTATTTACTTTTATTTTTTGGTATGTTATAATTCTTTTGTAAAAATGTAAGAATAAAATAGAGGTGTATAAAATGAATCAAATTCTCTCAACAAGTATGCCAAGAGATGATAGGAATAATAAACGTAATAATAATCCAGCTTCAACAAAAAGTGTTTTAAAATTTTTTGGAATAGCAATATGTATATTTGGAATTTTGCTAATTGGAGCAGGTGGATATATGATATACGAAAGTCAAACACATAAACAGCAAGAATTAGAGCCAACTATTTCAATTGAAAATATAAATACAAATACAATAATGCTTAAAATAACAAATCAAAAGGTTATTAGTCAAATTAAATATTCATGGAATGATGAGGAAGAAAAAACAGTAAATGGAAACAATGGAAAATATTTAGAACAAAAAATAGCTGTACCTTCTGGAACAAATACATTACATTTATTAATAATTGATGAAGACGGAAAAGAAATAACTTATGAAAAACAATATGAAGTTGAAAGTAATATAAACTTTGAAGTTTCTGGAAATAAAATAAAAATCACTTATAATGGTGAAAAAAATATAGCATATATAACATACAGATGGGATGAAGAAGAAGAACAAAGAATAGATATTTACGATACTATATTAAATGAAGAAATTGATGCTATAAGGGGATTACACACATTAACAGTTGTAGTTGTCGATGAAGATAACAATATGGAACAAAAACAACAAAAAATTAATGGTGTATCTAAACCAAAAGTTTCAGTAAAAGCAGATGATAGTAAAGAGCATTTTGTAATTGATGTTTCTGATGAAGAAGTCCTTTCAAAAATTGTTATTAGACTTGATGAAGATAGTGAACAAGAATATGAAGTAAATCTAGAAGGTATGGATTTAAAAGAAGCTACTTATGTTGTACCAGATCCAATAAGATTAAAAGATGGAGAAAATACTATAGAAGTTACAGTATATAATGCATCTGGTATAAGTGGTGAAACTGGTGTTGTAAAAATATCAAAATAGAAGGAGAAAAAATGGTACAAGAGATATATATAATAGATGATGATGAATCTTCTCTATTAGTATTTAGAGAGTTATTTAAAAATGATCATGAATTTAAATTTTTAAGTGTTAAATCAGATCAAATTGATAGAGCACTTAAAAATATTCCATCAATTATCATAATAAATGAGGATGCAATAAAAATTGATGTAATAGAATTATGTGATAAAATTAGAAAAGATGATGATAACAGTATTACTCCAATAATTGTTGTATCATCAAATGCAGATAAAGAGCATAGAATAGCGATTCTAAAAGAATCAGTTGAGTATTATATTAGAAAGCCTGTTAATGCAGAATATCTTTATTATACTATAAAAAATTTAAGTAGATTATTAACTATTAATAGAAGAATAAGTCCACTTACAGGTTTGCCTGGAAATGTACAAATTCATGCTGAACTTAAAAAGAGAATTTCAAATAAGGAAGAATTTTCGGTATTGTATTTAGACTTGGATAATTTTAAAGCTTATAATGATGTATATGGATTTTTAAAAGGTGATGAAATTATTAAGTTTACGGCAGATGTAACATTAAGATGTATACATTCTCATATTCCAGATGGCGCTTTTGTTGGACATATAGGTGGAGATGACTTTATTGCTGTTGTTCCAACTTTAGAATGTGAAGAGTTATGTGAAAGCATTATTGCTAATTTTGATGCAGAAGTTCCAAAATTTTATTCTGAATCTGATGCAGAAAAAGGCTATATTGAGGTTGCTAATAGAAGGGGAATAATTGAACAGTTTCCTCTTACATCAATTTCTATTGGTGTTGTAGAAGCTCCTAAGGGAAGATTTGCAAATATGCTTCAAATAGGAGAAATAGGGGCACAAGTAAAACATGCTGCTAAATCTGTAATGGGAAGTAGCTATGCAATAGATAGAAGAAATAATTAAATAATGTAATAAAATAATTGTTAAAACATATTCTTAACTTAAGGGGGAAGTTAGGAATATGTTTGTTTTTAGTAAGAAAAGAATAAGTATAATTGTAATTTGTTTGGTTTTAGGAATCTTTATGTATTCTTATGAAGGTGAAAAAATAAATATGGGGCAGGAGATACAAGAAACAACATCAACTCCTGTTTCTGGAAAGGTTATTGTATTAGATGCTGGTCACGGTGTTCCAGATGAGGGGGCTGAAAGCAGTTCTGGGACTACAGAAGCGGAAACAAATTTAAAAATAGCATTAAAAGTTCAAAATTTATTAGAACAAAGTGGATGTACGGTAATATTAACTCGTTCTGATGAAAATGCTATATATGATTTAGACAAAAATACTTTAAGAGAAAAGAAAATATCCGATATCCGTAATAGAGTAAAGATTGGTAATGGGTCATCAGCAGATATTTTTGTTAGTATACATTTAAATAAAATTCCACAGCAACAGTATTGGGGATGGCAATGTTTTTATAATAGTAAAAATGCAGAAAGTATTAATCTTGCAAAAAAACTTCAAAGTAATCTAAATGAAGCAATTCAAAAAGAAAATAAAAGAATTGCAATGAAACTTGATACTGTTTATATAATGAAACATGTGGAGATTCCAATTTCGATTGTTGAATGTGGTTTTTTATCTAATCCGGAAGAGGAACAACAATTATTAAATGATGAATATCAAAATAAACTTGCATGGGGAATTTATAATGGGATATTAGAATATTTTAATAAATAAAATTTGGAAAAACTGTATAATAAATAAAATAATTGCCAAAATATAAAAAGGATGTTTAATAAATAAACGTCCTTAAATTTATATTTGTAGGTGATTTAATGTTAGAAAATAAAAAAATATTTTTTGTAATAACAACAATTTTAATAATACTAATATCAATATTTGGATATATTAGATATAAAAATTATAATGATACAACAGTTGAAACATTATCAAAATATGGTTCTAGAGGTTCAGAAGTAACTCAGATACAAACAAAATTAAAAAGATGGGGATATTATAATGGAAGTGTAGATGGTATATATGGAACGCAAACTCAAAAGGCGGTTAAATATTTCCAAAGGAAGAATGGTCTTACGGAAGATGGTATTGCGGGGCCTGCAACTTTAAAAGCAATGGGAATAATGAGCTCTTCATCAGCATCATCTTCTAATAATTCTTCATCAAGTTATGACAGTAATTTAAATTTGCTTTCTAGAATTATTTATGGTGAATCAAGAGGAGAGCCATATACTGGTCAGGTTGCTGTTGGTGCTGTTGTTTTAAATAGGGTAAAAAGTAGTTCGTTTCCAAATACAATTGCTGGTGTAATTTATCAAAAAGGTGCTTTTGATGCAACAGCAGATGGACAAATAAATATGACACCAAATGCATCAGCAAAAAAAGCGGCACAAGATGCTTTAAATGGGTGGGATCCAACTTATGGTGCTATTTATTATTTTAATCCTGCAACTGCAACTAATAAATGGATTTGGTCAAGACCTATGACTATTACTATTGGAAAACATAGATTTTGTAAATAAAATCTGTGTTTATTTATATAATAGGAAAGTGATACTTTCCTATTATATAAAAGCCAATTGCACACAAAATTATTTCATAATTTTGGCGCGCGAACAAATTTACTGAAAATTTTATTCAAATTAATTATTAAAAATTATTTTAAAATTTAGAATATTTATTTTAAAATATATATTTAATAAAATTTTCAGATTTGTTCTAATCTGAATTAATAAACATATAAATGTTATTAGGTGATAATATGTTTTTTGTTTTTAGAAAAGATAAAATTTATGCGTATTTAGTTTCTATTTTTACTGTTATGTTTTTGTTTTTTGTTACAAGTAATTTGGGTTCTGAGTCAAAAGAGGTGGTTGAGACTTCGACAAATACTGTAAATTTAGTTAATGTTGTTAATGAGATGGAAAATAATATTTGTAAATAAAAGAGCTACAATTTGTAGCTCAGTTGTTTTATGTATTCATTAATCTTTTTAATATTTTTTCCTTTGGTGTAAATACCATATATTTAATAAAATATTTTTGTAATGGGTTAAAGAAAACATTTAACAATAAGATATCTTTAATTCTAAACTTTATTCCCTTTTTTTCTAAATAGTCACATGTAAATAATTTGCAGGAAATACATTTTGCATCACATGTGTAATTTTTTGGATTTAAATATTCACATAGAACCATTTTAGGTGATAAAGGTCCCATCCATTTCGGCTTAAAGTGATGGCAGCAACCTGTTACAGATGTCGCATTTCTTTTTTCACCACATTTATTATCTTTAAAATCGCATAAATTTTTTCCGTAAAAATAAGTATCTAAATAAGTGCAAACAGTATCATATATATAGTTGTATCTTTCATATCTTGTGTTAAAAAATATTGCATTGATTCCGTAAATAAAATCTTTGTGATCTTTATTTTTTTTATCATAATTTAATACTAAACCAATTAAAATTTTGGAATTTTCTTTTATTCCTATTTGTATATTTGTTTTTTTGATTATATTTTTTATTAAAAGCAATTTTCTTAAAATTTTTTTGTATTGTCTTTTGTTAAGTTTATTAAAATCTATTCTTAAAAATAATTTTTTTTGTTTTATTATTTTGAACAGGTTTAGTTCCGTTATATCTGTTATGTTGTTAATATTTTTATCTGTATTGTCTCTTGTTTTTAAAATTATATTATTATCTAGTTCTATTGTTTCCATTTTTTCTCCTTTGATTGATATTATAACATAAAATAACAAAAAAAACAAAGATTTTTATGGAAACCATTTACAAAAATGTAAAAAATGTTAAAATTTTAGTATAGTAGTTTACTACTAATAATTAAATAGTGAAAGGAGTGTTTCACATGGCTTATAAAGACAACAAAGACTTCCATAATGATTATCCAAATGGATATTCTCAGAATGGATCCGTTTACAACGGAAACGGCGATAAGATTGGCTATGTGACAGGTGATGGAGATTATCGTATTAATGATAATAGCGATAATGATCGTCAGCTGTATCACAACAAGTAAGCAACTCGTTAACAAACACACCTTAAATTGCTCAGTTAATACTGAGCAATTTTCTTTTTTTGGCTTATGAAAACCCTGTGTTATGATTGACAAGGTATAAAAATGAAATTTAAGCATATAATTTAAATAAATGAAGTGCAATTTACAGAAAATAATCTATAAAATACAAGAAAAATCCACATTTTTTAAACAAATTTAACTTTTTATGTAGACAAAATCTAAAAAATGGTGTATAATTAAAAATGTGTAAAACGAGAAAAAGCATAAAGATAAAAGTACAAATCAAAAAAATAAGGGAGGAAAAGAATTTGGATACAAATTATTTAGAAAACAACTATTTAACATTAGTTGGAAAAGTTACAGGAGAAAAGAAATTTAGCCATGAAATATATGGTGAAAGATTTTATGTTTTTAACTTAGAAGTAGAAAGATTAAGTGGAAATGCAGACATAATTCCAATAACAGTATCAGAAAGATTAGCAACAGACGAAATGTTAACTGCAGGAAAAAGTCTATTAGTAAAAGGACAATTCAGATCATACAACAGTTATGATAATGAAAAAAACAGATTAATATTAACAGTATTTGCTAAAGATGTTGTTGAATTAGAAGAAAGCGAAAAAGAAGAAGAAAATGAAATGACTAAAAAAGATATGGTAACAAATGAAGTTGTTTTAGTTGGTTTTATATGTAAAAAACCAATTTACAGACAAACACCATTTGGAAGAGAAATTGCAGACATTTTATTAGCAGTTAATAGAGCATATAATAAATCTGACTATATACCTACAATTGCATGGGGAAGAAACGCAAGATTTTGCCAAAACTTAGAAGTTGGAACAAAAGTAAAAATAGTAGGTAGAGTTCAATCAAGAACTTACGAAAAGAAATATGAAGATGGAACATCAGAAACAAGAGTTGCATACGAAGTTTCAATTGGAAGTTTAGAAGTTGTAGAAGAAAATGACAATGCAGAAAATAAAGAAGATGAAAGTCAAGAAGCCGTATAAAAAAACAGGTAAAAAAACCTGTTTTTTTGTGTATTTTTATAGCTTTTTTTTTTATTATTTGATATAATCTTTTCAAATGATAAACAAGGAGCAAAAGTCAATGGAAAAGAAACAAAAAGAAGAAAAAAATTTGAAAAATAAAAAGAAAAAAAAGGTAATAAATATAGAAGTAAATTTTAAAATAGTTGCAATAATTTTAATTGCAATATTCTGTATATGTGTTACACCCGTAACGTTACAGAATGATACATTTTATACAATAAAAATAGGTGAGCTTATTAAAAATTCTGGAATTGATATGATGGACCATTTTTCGTGGCATGAAAATTTAAGTTATACATATCCACACTGGTTGTATGATTTTTGTACATATCTAGTTTATTCAATTGGTGGGTTTAAGGCAATATATATTTTAACAGCAGTTTTATCTGCAATACTTGGAATTTCAATGTATATAGTAAATAATAAAATAACAAAAAACAATGTAATTTCTTTTGTAATAACTGTTGGAAGTATATACTTATTAAGAGATTATATAGCTGCAAGAGCTCAATTAGTAACATTTATTTTATTTATTTGGGAAATATTCTTTATTGAAAAATTTATAGAAAACAAAAAAATAAGATATGCAATTGGATTAATATTAATATCAACATTAATCGCAAATTTACATGTTGCAACATGGCCATTTTTCTTTATATTATTTATGCCTTATGTTGCAGAATATATAATTGCTGTTATAGCAGATTTTATAATTTATAAAAAATCTAAAAGTTTAATTTTAAAATTAAAAATAAAAAATGCTGAAAAGAAAAATGAATCAAAAGAAGTGATAGAAAAACTAAAATCTAATTTAAACGAATTAGAAAGTAAAGTTTCAAAAATAAAAATAAAAAGAGAAGAAAATAATAGAAATCCATATAAAATTATTCTTAAAAGAAATTCAAATGTGAAATTTTTAATAATAATAATGATTATATGTGCATTAACTGGATTATTAACACCATTAGGAGATACACCATATACATATTTATACAAAACAATGAAAGGAAATACAACTCAAAATATAAGTGAGCATTTACCTTTAACACTTGCAAATAATCAAGAGGCACAAATTGTGTTGGTAATATTCTTAGCAATTTTAATATTTACTAAAGCAAAAATAAAACTTTCAGACTTATTTATGATTGCTGGACTTTGTTATTTAATGTTTTCAACAAGAAGACAATTTTCAATGTTTGTATTAATGGGTTCAATAATTTTGACAAAACTTTTAATTGAATTATTAGCAAGATATACAAAGAATGGACTTAAAGAATTAGAATATGCGTTTACAAATTTATATATAGTAATTGCAATTTCTGTTTTAATGTTATTATGCAGTTATTCTACAGTAAAGGATAAAATTAATAAGCCTTATGTAAGTACTTCATCTTATCCTGTTGCAGCTTGTGATTACATATTAGAAAATATTGATTTAAGCAAAGCAAGATTTTATAATGCATATAACTACGGAAGTTATATGTTATTTAGAGATATTCCAGTGTTTATAGATTCAAGAGCTGATTTGTATGCACCAGAGTTTAGTGGAAAAGAAGAAGATATATTTTCAGACTTTATAAATACGTCAAGTTTATCAAAATTCTATGAAGAAACATTTGAAAAATATAAAATAACACATGTAATAACTCAAAAAGCATCAAAAATGAATATGATTATTACTAAAACAAATGACAAAAATTTAAAAGAACTATATTCAGATGATAATTTTGTAATATATGAAAGGCTAAATGTAAATGAGTAAAATAATAAATATAAATGTTCAAGAAAATGATGTAGGTAAAAGAATAGATGCATATCTTAGTGCAAATACAGAATATTCAAGAACTAATATACAAAGATTAATAGAAAATGAAAAAATAAAAGTAAATGACAAAAAAACTAAGGTTTCTTACAAAGTTCAACTTAATGATAAAATTGTTATAGAGGATGAAGAACCAGTAGATACAGGACTGAAAGCACAAGATATTCCAATTGATGTTTTATATGAGGATGATGATATCCTTGTTGTAAATAAACCAAAGGGGATGGTTGTGCATCCTGCAAATGGTAATCCAGATGGAACTTTGGTTAATGCAGTAATGGCAATTTGTAAAGATTCTTTATCAGGCATTGGTGGAGAAATAAGACCTGGAATAGTACACAGATTAGATAAGGACACATCAGGTGCTTTAATAATTGCAAAAAATGATAAAGCTCATATAAATATGAGTGAACAAATAAAAAATCATGAAGTTGAAAAAACTTATATCGCATTGGTAAAAGGTCATGTTAAAGAAAATGAGGCTACAATAAATATGCCAATAGGTAGAAGCACTAAAGACAGAAAGAAAATGGCTGTTAGTAAAAATGGCAAAAATGCGATTACACATTTTAAGGTTTTAAAAAGATTTAAACATAAAAATTATACTTTATTGGAAATAAAAATTGAAACAGGAAGAACGCATCAAATTAGAGTTCATTTATCAGAAATTGGATATCCAGTTGTTGGAGACACTGTTTATTCAAATGGTAAAAATGAATGGGGGATTCAAGGACAATGCTTACATGCAAAATCTTTAAAATTTAAACATCCAATTATAGGAAAAGAAATGTTTATAGAAGCTCCACTTCCTGAATATTTTAATTTATTTATGAATGAAGAGTAAAAGTTTATGTAACTTAAAATAAAATTTGTATTGTGAATTATAATGCAGAAAGGATTGAAATGGAAGAAGTAAGATTACAAAAATTTTTGGCCAATGCTGGGGTTGCTTCTAGAAGAAAGTGTGAAGAACTTATTGTAGAGGGGAAAGTTTCAGTAAACGGAAATGTTGTACAAGAACTAGGAAATAAGATAAATCCAGATGTGGATAAGGTTACATATTGTGGAAAAGAAGTAACTAATAATGAAAAAAAGGTGTATATTCTATTAAACAAACCCATTGGTTATGTTACAACAGCAAAAGATCAATTTAATAGAGATACTGTTTTAAATCTTGTAAAAGTTAAGGAAAGAGTGGTTCCGGTTGGAAGATTGGATATGTATACATCAGGTGCTTTAATTCTTACAAATGATGGTGATTTTGTTTATAAAGTTACACATCCAAAACATGAAATTACTAAAACTTATACTGTTACTTTGCATGGAATTGTTACAAATGAAGCGGTTGAAAAGCTAAGAATTGGCGTGGAAATTGAAGATTATGTAACAAAACCAGCTAAAGTTAAAATTTTGAAAACTGATGAAGAAAAAAATATATCAAGATTAGAAATTACAATTCATGAAGGTAAAAATAGACAGGTTAGAAAAATGTGTGAGGCTGTTGGATATAAAGTTTTAGCATTACATAGAAGTAAGATTGGAAATATTGGAGTTAAAGATATCAAGATAGGTAACTGGAGATATTTGAGACAAAATGAAGTTGAAAAATTTTTACAATAAATTTTATAGGAGATAAGATTATGAAAATAAGAAATGTTAAAAAAGAAAAAGGATCAATTACTTTATATGTATTAGTAAGTATGATATTTTTTGTTATTTTGTTAATGGGAATTTATATTAGATCTAGTAATAAAATACAAAAGCAACAGGCTGATGAAAAGAAGATTCAAACTGAGTATACACCAGAAAATGTAGATGATATATATAATGAAACTGTTGATAAGAAGGCGGATTCTGATATTAGAACTCCAACTATATAAGTATATAGCAATGAAAATTTAGTAGGAGAAGTGGTAGGAGAAAAAGTTAGTTCTAAAAAGAACATATATGTATCAGAAAAAAATGCTGTTCTTAAGATATCAAGTAATAAAAAGTCTGATGAATATGGATATGCTACTACATTAAATGGAAATATAACTAAAATTAATGGAAATACATTAGATGTAACTGCCACTGAAAATGGTAGTTACATTTATGTATATATATTAAACAAAGATGGAAAATATGAAAAAAACTACACAGCAGTTAATTTAATATTAATTGAATTGGAAGATAAAACAATATATGTTGGAGAAGGTAAAACAGTAAATATTGACAATATTGGAAAAGTTAATTCTGATAATTTAAAATTTGAGAACATTAAAGATTCTTCTATAATTAAAATAGATAATAATACTATTACGGGATTAAAAGCTGGAGAGACATCATTTACTGCAAAAGAAAAAAATACAAATGCAACTTCTCTTGTAACTGTAAAAGTTGTTAAGCTTGAATTTGAAAAAGATTATGGAACAGTACTTTTAGGAAGTTCAAAATCTGTAAAATTAACTGGAATAAACAATGGAGCTGTTTCAGTTAGAACAAGCGATAATAAAATAGCAACAGTTTCATTGGTTGATAATCAAGTGATTATTACTCCAAAATCAGTTGGAAATGTTGATTTGACAATAAGTGAAACAAATGCAAATACATCTGATACATATAAATTAAAGGTTGCAAATGTTATATTATCTCCAAATGGAGGAGAATATGTATTGCCAACTAATTCTACAGTTGCAACTGTAAAAACATTGGTTAAGGTTGAAAATGCAAATAGTATTGAGACATCATGGTCAGATAATTTAACTAAATGGGAAGAAATAGTTAATAATAAAGAAATTATTAGAAATGATTTATCTTTAGGTAAATATAATTTATGTGTTAGAATTGACGGAGAAGAGATATATAAGAGTAAAGAATTTGTTATAAGTGAAAATGAAAATACAAATTCAAAAATTATAATAACTCCGGATAAAGTTGGTTGGTCAAATTCTGATGTTACGGCAACTGTAACTTATGGAAGTATTTTAACTGAAAATAGAAAAGGTGGATTTGGAAATACTTTAGCAAGTGCAAAAGCTGCTGCAAATAGTAAAAATGCAACTACAATTGTGGCAAATGAAACAGGATATTTCTATGCAGAAGCAACAGATACTGCTGGAAACAAAGTAACAGCAAGTTTACAGGTATATATTGATAAAATTGCACCAACAGTACCAACGGTAACAGCAAAATTAAATGATGTAAATGGTACAGCATATACAGCAGGAACATGGACAGCAAATAGTGTTTATGTAGAACTATCTTCTACAGAT
>CAZHCX010000021.1:0-17977 GCA_964531445.1 uncultured Clostridium sp.
AGAATTATTTTCCAACAATAGATGACTTTGAAAAATATATTAAAAATATTAATTATCCAGAATTAATAACAGTTAATTATGAAGATATTGAAACTCAAGGAAAATATTATATAGTAACAGTTGGTGTAGGAGATTTACAATCAAAATCAAGAACACTTAATAAAAAAGAAAAATATGTATTAGTTGAAAATGATTATAATGATTATTATATATCATTTCAAATGTAAGGAGGTGGTAATAAATGCTTTTATATCTTAGATTGAAAATTCAGGATTTTTTTAGAAAAAATAAATTTAGAATATTTATATTAATAATAGTTTTAAGTGTAATTATTACTGTTAATAAATATCTAGGAAAAATGAAAGAAATTGAACCACCAAAAACTAATTATCAGCCACATACTGCAGTTATTACGGGTGATGAAATTAAATCAATAAAAACAAAAAACACATTAGAGGAAAAAATTAACGGATATATGGATGCTTGTGGTAATAAAGATTATCAAACTGCATATGATATGTTATCTGATGAATGTAAAGAAATTTGTTTTAAAAAAAATATAAGTTTCTTTAAAGAATATATTGATAGTATTTATGATAAAAATAAAGTGTATAGTATTCAAGATTATTCTAATAAAAATAATGTGTATGTATATAAGGTTACAATATCTGAGGATATTTTGGCATCTGGATTAAATAATGGAGATTCAGAAGTTAAATATGAAGAAAAAATTGTTGTAACAAAAGATGGAGATGATTATAAATTAGCAATTCGTGGTTTTATTAATGCTAAAGACTTAGAAATTGTCTCAGAAAATTCTGATATGAAGATATTTATTAAGAAGATTGTAACTTACTATGATACAGTTACTTATACTGTTGAAGTAAAAAATAATTCAGAAAGTATTATAATGTTACAAAAAGATGGTGAAGGTTCTTCTGTTTTGCTTTCATTAGATGGAGATTTAAGGAAGACCAAACTTGATAATTATGGTAATAATGATATTGTTATTTATCAGGGAAATACAAAAAGCTTTGATCTTACTTTTTCTAAATATTTCGATGAAGATAGAAATATTACTGAATTAATTTTTAATAGAGTTCGTTTATTAAAAGAATATACTGGAGTACAAAGTTTATGGGAAAAAGAATCAAATGATTTAGATAATGCATATAGTGCAACAATAAAATTATAAAATAAAAACGGTTAATTTTAAATAATTAACCGTTTTTTTGGAATATAGAATTTTTAAAATTAATAAAAATATTGATAATAAATCTTATAATAAAATTATCATTGTATAAAGAAATAAAATAATTTTTAATTGGAGGAATATTCCAAAAAATTACAAATAAAATAATAAATATTATAATTGTTAAAAAAATTGATAAATAATCTTTAATTGTTTTTTTATATTTTATTTTACATCCTTGTGCTTTTAAATTATTTATATAGGCATCATAATATGCATTTCTTATTGCTTCGTTTATTGCGTCTTTATAATCCTGTGGATTATTAGCTTCATGATTATTATTTTGTATATTTTTTGTTTTAGAATAATTATATTTATTATAATTATTCTTTAGATAATTAATTTGATTTTTTAAATTAGTGTTTTCTTGTTTTAAATTATTATAGTCAGTTTGTGAAATTTCCGGATTTTTTAGTGTTAAATCATATTCGGCTCTTTTTTGTGAATTAGATAAAATCTCATAAGCTTCATTAATTATTTTTATTTTTTCTTCATATTTTTCTTTTAAATTATTTTGTTGTAAATCAGGATGATATTTTTTTATTAAAGTTTTATATGCTTTATCCATTATTTCTTTTGATGCGTTTTTATTTATTTCTAAAATTTCATAATAATTTTTTTCCATTTAATTTTCTCCTCTTATTTAATAATAACATAAAAAATAATATTATTAAATAAAATTAGGAAAATAATTTTAAATAAATAATAATTAAATAAAATAGTTAATAATAAAAATTAATAATAAAAATTAATAATAAAAAATTAAATAATTAAAATAAAAAATAATTATTATTTATTTTATAATTTATTTTTTTCTAAAAATTTTTTAGTGGAAAAATAACCCAAATTATAAAATTCATCAATTTTACTCATATCTAATAAAGAGGTTTTTTTACTTTTGATTGGAATAATAAAATCGCTACCATTAATTTCATATTTTTCGAGTTCTCTATTTTTTAATTCCAAAGATCTAACAACAACATCAAACAAATTATCACAGCACGTATTATTTATTTCTGTTTCAAATACTACACTAATAACTTTATCTGCTCCTAATAATTTAGCTTCTCGCCAAGGAGTGTTTTCCCTAACGCCACCATCAATCAATAATCTATTTTTATATCTACAAGGAGAAAATACACCAGGAAAACTACAACTTGCTTCTACTGCTGTTCCAATATCGCAATTGTTAGTAATTAATGTTTTATCAGAAAATGAGCGTATATTTTTTGATGTAAAGCAAATTACTTCTCCAGTATTTAAATCAACACTTGGAATTATTAATGGTTTTTTTATTTCTGAAATATTATATATATTTTTTTTATTACATATTTTATTTATTAATTTATTAATATTTTTTCCATTATTAAGTCCATCTATTTTAATTGTTTTTAATGTTATAGTTTCTTTTATTAATTTAAAAATATTTGGAAAATTAATATATTTAATTTTTTTACAATTATTTTTAAAAATTAAATATATTTCATCAGGAGTGTATCCTGCTGAATATAATGTTGCTACAATACTTCCAGATGATGTTCCAGCTACATAACTTATTTTTATATTTTTTTCTTCTAGTGCTTTTAATACTCCTATGTGTGCAGCTCCTTTTACACCACCACCGGATAATGCTATTCCATAATTCATATTTATCACCTTTTATATTTTATTTAATTAATTTAAATTAGAATTTTGTCCAATAAAAAAAACAAGAATTATTTTAATTATAATTCTTGTTTAAATTTTATTTATTTTTTTCTAAATTATCTTTAGCGACAGTCATTAATAATTTAATTCTATTAGCTTGGTTAGTTTCACTTGCACCAGGGTCATAATCAACAGGAGAAATATTTGCCTCTGGGTATTTTTCTCTAATTGTTTTAATAACTCCTTTTCCAACAACATGGTTAGGTAAGCAAGCAAAAGGTTGTACACAAATAATATTTGGAATATCATTTTCCATATATTCAATCATTTCTGCAGTTAAGAACCAACCTTCACCAGTTTGATTTCCTATAGATAAAACATCTTTAACTTTATCTTCTAAGTGCCAGATATCACATGGTTGTAAATATCCTTTTTTAGAATTTGCTAATGCAATTTTAACGTCTTTTTCTAAAATGTCGATTAATTTAATTGCTATTTTGCTAATTTTTGCTGATGTTTTATTTATATTTAATAAACTATTAAATGTTATTTTATGTGTTGCCATAAATTTAACAAATCCCATAAAGTCTGGTAATATAACTTCTGCTCCTTCTTTTTCTAGCATATCTGCTGCAAAGTTATTTCCAAATGGATGATATTTTATTAATACTTCTCCAACAATTCCAACACGTGGTTTTTTAATACTTGTGTCTAATTCTATTTTTTCAAAGTCGTTTACTATATCATAAATGCTTTGTTTAAATTCTTTGCTTGTTGATTTTCTAACTAATTTTTTACATTTATCCATCCAGGTGTCAAATAATTTTTGTGTTTCACCTTTGTTTATTTCATAAACTCTATTTTTTGTAAGCATTTTTTGTAATAAATCGGCATATACTACACATTTAATCATTCTTTCAATCATTTTTGGTGTTAGTTTGAATCCAGGCATTTTTTCCATTCCTACAACATTGAATGATATTACTGGTATATTGCTAAATCCTGCGTCTTTAAGGGCTTTTCTTATAAAACCTATATAGTTTGTTGCTCTGCAACCTCCACCTGTTTGTGACATGATTAGAGCGGTTCTGTTTAGGTCATATTTTCCTGACTCAAGTGCTTCTATCATTTGACCAGTTACTAATATTGAAGGATAGCAGGCATCATTATTTACGTATTTTAAACCTGTTTCTACAGTGTGTTGTGTACATTCTCTTAATAATTCTACTTTATATCCTGATTCTTGTACAGCTGCTTCTAATAATTCAAAGTGTATAGGGGCCATTTGAGGAATTAAAATTGTGTAGTCTTTTCTCATTTGTTTAGTAAAGATTTTTTTCTTAATTCCGTAGTCACCGTCGGCTTTTTCTTCTTGTTTTTTAGCAATTCTTTTATTCATACTTGCAAGAAGTGAACGTATACGAATTCTTACAGCTCCTAAGTTGTTTACTTCGTCTATTTTTATTAGTGTGTACATTTTATCATAGCTTGAAAGTATTTCTTCAACTTGGTCTGTTGTTACTGCATCAACACCACATCCAAATGAATTTAATTGAATTAATTCTAGGTTGTCATGTTTTCCTACAAATTCTGCTGCTGCATATAATCTTGCGTGGAATACCCATTGGTCAACAACTCTTATAGGTCTTTTAGCTTCTGCTTTGTCTGCAACACTGTCTTCTGTTAAAACACATAGTCCTAATGATGTAATTAATGTATCAATTCCATGATTTATTTCTGGATCTATATGATATGGTCTTCCAGCTAAAACAATTCCTCTTAAATTGTTTTCTTCAATATATCTAACTGTTTCTGTTCCTTTATCTTTAATATCTTTTTTACATTTTTGGTATTCTTCTTCAGCTTTTTTTGCTGCTTCTTGAAGTTCTTTTTTAGTAAAGTTATATTCTTTAAATTCATCTAATTCCATTATTTTTTTTACAAGATTTTTTTCTTCAAAAGGTAAAAATGGGTTCATGAATTTGATTTCAGAATTTTTTAAATTTTCAACATTATTTTTTAAAACTTCTGAATATGAAATTACTATTGGGCAGTTGTAATGGTTATCTGCTTTTTCATATTCTTTTCTAGAGTATGGCATACATGGGTAGAATATTGTCTTTATTCCCTTTTCTATTAAGTTTTCTATATGACCATGAGAGATTTTTGCTGGGTAGCATACTGATTCTGATGGCATAGATTCCATACCTTTTTCGTAAGTTTTTCTTGTACTTTTGTCTGATATTACTACTCTAAAACCTAAGTTTGTAAAGAAAGTAAACCAGAATGGATAATCTTCGTACATATTTAAAACTCTTGGAATTCCTATTGTTCCTCTTGTTGCATATTGTTCTTCTAGTGGTGTATAGTCAAATATTCTTTGATATTTATATTGTACTAAGTTTGGTAAATTTCTTTTTTTGTTAACAATTCCTGCACCTTTTTCACAACGGTTTCCAGATACGTGTATTTGTCCATTACTAAATTTATTTATTGTTAATTTACAGTGATTTTCGCAGTTATTACATCTTGTATGTGTAACTTTTATTTCTAAATTATCAATTTCTTCAGTTTTTAAAATTGTAGATTTATATTCCATATCTAGGTTTGATTCGTATTGTTCTTTAGAAAGTAGTGCCATCCCATAAGCACCCATAAGTCCTGCAATGTCTGGACGTACAACGTTTTTACCAACTATTTTTTCAAAAGCTCTTAGTACGGCATCATTATAAAATGTTCCACCTTGTACTACTATATGATCTCCTAAAGTTGCTGTATCCCTAACTTTCATAACTTTTTGAATAGCATTTTTTATTACTGAATATGAAAGTCCACTTGAAATGTCTCCAACTGTATAGCCTTCTTTTTGTGCTTGTTTAATTTTTGAGTTCATAAATACTGTACATCTTGAACCTAAATCAACTGGTCTTTTTGATTTTAGAGCTTCTTCAACAAATTTTGATATTTCAAGGTTTAAGCTTTTTGCAAATGTTTCTATAAATGATCCACATCCAGAAGAACATGCTTCGTTTAACATTATATTGTCAATTGCTCCGTTTTTCATTTTGATGTATTTCATATCTTGACCACCAATGTCTATAATTGCTGTAACATCAGGCTCAAATTGTTTTGCAGCTGTGTAATGGGCTATTGTTTCAATTTCGTTTAAATCAACATTTAAAGCTGTTTGAATTAGTTTTTCTCCATATCCAGTAACACCACTATATCTAATTATTGCTTTTTCTGGTAAATCATTATAAAGTTTTTTAAGCATATTCATAACACTTTTTAATGGATTCCCTTCGTTGCTTCCATATAAAGAGTATAAAAGATTTCCTTCATTATCAATTAAAACTAATTTTGTTGTTGTTGAACCAGCATCAATTCCAATGTAACAATCACCTTCATAAGTTGAAAGGTCTTTTTTTGTAACTTTTGCTTTATCATGTCTTTCTTTAAATTGCTTGTATTCTTCTTCATTTTTAAATAAAGGATCTATTGGGTGTGTTGTGTTATCGTGTGAATTTCTTAAATTTTCTATTTTTTCTTTTAATTCTTCTATAGAAATTGGTTTTGTGTTTAGGGAATCAAGGGCTGCTCCAATTGCTACTAAAAGGTGTGCTTCTTCTGGTATTATTATTTCTTCTGGTTTTAATTTTAATGTTTCTATAAATCTTTGTCTTAATTCAGATAAATAATTTAGTGGCCCTCCTAAAAATGCTACATTTCCTCTTATTGGTCTACCGCAAGCTAATCCACTAATTGTTTGGTTTACAACTGCTTGGAATATTGATGCAGCTATGTCTTCTTTTGCTGCACCTTCGTTTATTAATGGTTGTATATCAGTTTTTGCAAAAACACCACATCTTGATGCAATAGGGTAGATGGTTTGATAATTTTTTGCAAGTTCATTAAGACCTGTTGGATCTGTATGTAAAAGTGATGCCATTTGGTCTATAAATGCACCTGTACCTCCAGCGCAAGTACCGTTCATTCTTTGTTCTATTGATTTATCAAAATAGATTATTTTTGCGTCTTCTCCACCAAGTTCTATTACAACATCAGTTTGTGGTATATATTTTTCAACAGCTCTTTTACAAGAAACAACTTCTTGTATAAAGTCAACTCCTAGGAATTTACTTGCAGACATTGCTCCTGAACCTGTTAGTGCTATTGTAAATTTGCTATCTGGGTACATTTCTTCTAAACTTGCTAATACGTTACATACTGTGTTTTTTGTATCAGAAAAATGCCTTTGATAGTCTTTGTGTATTATATTTTGTTCTTCATCCATTACTATTATTTTTACTGTTGTTGAACCAACGTCTAGTCCAACGTGTAATATTTTTTCCATGTATTTTGCTCCTTCCATTTTTCATCCTTAATTATATAGAAAAGTTTTCTTTTTTTCTTAGGGATTACTATTTTTTGGCAATTTTATTCTATTCATTTTATAACCAAAAGGTCTGTTTGTCAAATGGCAAAAAATGGAAATGTTTTTTTAAAAATGCATATTTTGGACAAACAAATAATAATATTGAATATAAAAAATTATTAAAAAGGAGAGAAAAAAATGAAAAATAAAAATATCATTTTATTATTTTCAATATTATTAATTATTATTTTTTTAATTGGATTTTTTTCAATTAAATTTGCAAAAAATAAGAAAGCAAACGAAAATCAAAATGAATATGTACCACAGGAAGAAATATCAAATGAGCAATTAAGGGAAACAATTGTTAGTTTATATTTTCCAGATAAAGAAACAAATATGTTAAAACCAGAGGCTAGATTAGTCAATGTAAAAGAATTAATTCAATCACCATTTAATGTTTTAGTAGGTTTATTAGTAGAAGGTCCAAAGAATGAAAAATTAAGTAAAATAATTCCTGATAATACAAAATTATTAAATTCATCATTAGAAGGAGAATGTTTAACTCTTGATTTTTCAGAGGAAATTTTAAATTATGATAAACAGAATGAAAAATCAAAAGATAATTTAATTAATTCTATTGTTAATACTGTTACGGAATTAAATGAAGTTAATAAAGTTAAATTCTTAGTTAATGGTCAAACTAATGATGAATTTAAAGATGAATTTGTTAGGAAGTAAAGAAAGATGTCCATTTGGGGACGTTTCTGAAATGGACACTATTTTAATATTTTATATAATTTTACATATTTCCAAAAACCTTGAAAATTTCTTAAAAAATGTTCTACATCATTTAATGAATTTAAGGTATTATCTTTATATGTTTTAAAATTATTCTTTTTATTAGAGGAGTTTTTTTCTCCTCTTTTTGAGTTGTTATTTTCGAATTGGTGTATTTGGTTAAAATTGTGTTCACAATTATATAAATTTGGCATAAAAAAGTCCTTTCTTAAATTATAGTTATTTTATTTATTATATGAGTAAAAGCATTACAATGTTATATAATACTTGTTTTTTAGCTTAATTTGTAGTATATTTAATATACTGTTAAAAATAAAAAGGAATAAAAATGGATATTGAATTAAAAGAAAATGAAAGAATTGATGATTTAGAATTTAAAAATTTAAAAATAATACAAAATAAAAATGGGTTTTGTTTTGGAATTGATGCTGTTTTATTATCTGACTTTGCAAAAAATATTAAAAAAGATTCTAAAGTTTTAGATTTGGGAACAGGTACTGGGATTATTTCTATTTTATTGTGTGGTAAAACTAATTTAAAAGAAATAGTGGGGGTAGAGGTTCAAGAGGAAGTTTTTGATATGGCGTGTAGAAGTGCAAAGTTAAATAATTTAGAAGATAAATTTAAAGTTTTAAATTCAAATATTCTAGATTTAGAAGAAAAATTACAAAAAAATTATTATGATGTAATTGTAACAAATCCTCCATATAAAAAACAAAATACAGGAATTATTAATGATGAAGCCAAAAAGTTAATTTCAAGACATGAAGTTCTTGCAAATTTGGAAGATTTTATAAGAGTTTCTTCTAAATTATTAAAAGACAAAGGTGAGTTTTATATGGTTCATAGACCTGAAAGATTAGTTGATATTTTTAATATTATGAGAAAATATAAAATTGAGCCTAAAGAAGTAAGATTAGTTTTTTCTAATGAAGTAACTGCACCTAAAATGGTTTTAGTTAAAGGTGTTAGAAATGGGGGAGATTACTTAAAATTTAGGGAAAATTTGTATATTTATAAAGAAGATGGTTCATATACTGATGAAATTTTAAAAATTTATAATAAAATTTAAATCTAGAAAGATGTTTTATTATTAAAATTAAATAATAAAGTTTTTCAAATTTGTAAAAGGAAAGTGATAAAAATGGAAGATGGAATATTATATATAGTTGCAACTCCAATTGGTAATTTAGAAGATATAACATTAAGAGCAATTAGAATTTTAAAAGAGGTTGATTTAATTGCGGCAGAAGATACTAGACATACATTAAAATTATTAAATCATCTTGAAATATCTAAACCTCTTATAAGTTATCATAGACATAACGAAGAAGTTAAATCAGATGTATTAATAGAAAAATTAAAAGAAGGAAAAAATATTGCATTAGTTTCTGATGCAGGAACTCCAGGAATTTGCGATCCAGGAGAAGAGATAATAAAAAAATGTATAGAATTAGATATAGCAATTGTTCCAATTCCTGGTGCTTGTGCTATGATAAATTCTTTAATTTGTTCTGGAATAGATACAAAAGAGTTTACTTTTTTAGGGTTTTTACCATTAAATAAAAAGTTAAGACAAGCAAAATTAGAAGAGATAAAAAAAGCAAATAAAACAATGATAATTTATGAGGCTCCTCATAAATTGACAACTACATTAAAAGATTTAAAACAAATTTTAGATGTTGATAGACAAATTACTTTGGCCAGAGAAATAACAAAAATTCATGAGGAATTCATTAGAGGAAATATAGATGAAATAATTGAAAAATCAGAAGGATTAAAAGGTGAGATTGTTTTAATAATACAAGGAAATACTAATATTGAAGAAGAAAATAATCTAAATAATTTGTCTGTAGAAGAGCATTATAAATATTATGAAAATCAAGGTTTTTCAAAAAAAGATATTATAAAGATGGTTGCCAAAGATAGAAATGTTAGCAAAAATGAAATATATCAATTGTGTATATAAAAATATTATAAAAAATAGTATAAAAAATAAAGCTTAAGGATAAACCTTAGGCTTTATTTATTTCTTCAGCACATTTTTTACAAATTAATTTACCTTTGTATTCGATTAAATCGTCTGTGCTACCACAAAAAATACAATTTAATTCATATTTTCTTAATACAATTGAAGAATTATCAACAAAAATTTCAATTGGATCTTTTTCGACAATATTAAATTGGTTTCTTATTTCGATAGGTATAACGACTCTTCCTAGTTCATCAATTCTTCTTATTATTCCAGTAGCTTTCATGTTATTCCTCCTTAATGTTACTTTTTGCAAATCCTAATCCATTTATTCATTAATATATCACAAATAGATTTTTTGGTCAATTAATAAGAATAAAAAAGTAATTATTTAATAAAATTATTTAGGTGATTTTAATGTTAAATATAATTTGGCCTGTTTTTTTGATTATTTCTATAATTTTTTCAATTTTGATGGGGAATATAAATGAATTAAATTCTTCTATTTTTCAAAGCACAAGTGATGCTGTAAATTTATGTATCACATTACTTGGTACAATGTGTTTGTGGAATGGAATAATGCAAATTGCTAATAAAACAACATTTATAAAAAAAATCACAAAATTATTATCTCCATTGATGAAATTATTATTTCCTAAAATAATGAAAGATGATGAAGTTTATCAAGAAATTTCAATGAATATTGTTGCAAATGTTTTGGGACTTGGTAATGCGGCTACACCGCTTGGAATAAAGGCTATGAAGTCTATGCAAGAAAAAAATATTGATAAAAAAGTTTTGACAAATGAAATGGCTACTTTTATTGTTTTAAATACTGCTTCAATTCAAATAATTCCAACTACTGTTATTGCAATTAGAAATTCACTTGGTTCTACTAATCCTACTGCAATTATTGTTCCAGTTTGGGTGGCTACTATTTGTGCAGCAATTGCAGGAATTACAGCAACAAAAATATTTATTAAAATTGGAAAATAAATTTTTATGATTAAATTTTATATTTTTTTATTTTGAGGTGATTTAAAATATGAAATTAGTAGAATATTTTTCAAATCTTGCAATGCCATTGATGATTATAATTATTGTTTTATATGGTGTTATTGAAAGAAAAAAAGTATTTGATATTTTTTTAGATGGTGCAAAAGAGGGAATAGGTGTTGTTTTTAATATTTTTCCGACATTAGTTGGTTTATTTGTTGCTATTGGTGCATTGAGAAGTTCTGGTATTATTGATATGATTGTTAATTTTTTAACTCCTATTTTGAATATTGTTAATTTCCCAACGCAAATATTACCATTAGCTTTAATTAGACCTATTTCTGGAAGCAGTTCTATTGCTGTTGCTACTGATATTATGAAGCAATTTGGGGTTGATTCTAATATTGGTTTAATTGCTTCTGTTATTATGGGTTCAACTGAGACCACTGTTTATACAATTGCTGTGTATACAAGCAGTGTAGGAATTAAAAATACTAGGTTTGTTTTGTGGGCTTCATTGATTGCTGACTTTGTTGGAATTGTTACAAGCGTAGTGATTTGTCGAATTTTGTCGTAATTTTCTTCTTGACTTTTTTAAAATTGTATTGTAGAATGTGTTTATTAAAATCTTAGCTAACAATTTTTAGGAGGCAAAATGATTTTTAAAATTATTTTATTTATATCAATTTTTTTAATTGTCAAAAAAATGATTACTAAAATATTAGCAATCATAATTCTTAAAAAAATCCAATAATTAAATTAAATAAGTTTTTAATCTTGTAGGGAAGACTTTTAATCATCATATTCCCCCAAATATAATAGATATTTATCCTTTGAAAGTTTTAAAATTTGTCCCACATTTTTTCTTTTCTTTTATAAAGGCGGTTTTCCCTACAATTTATATATAATAATTAGTATAATGTTGTGAATTTATAAATTTTTTGTTTTATAATATTTTATATGTTTATTTATGGTATGTTTCACCATTAGATATTTTAAAAGCTCTATAAATTTGTTCTAATAAAAATACTCGTATTAATTGATGTGGAAATGTCATTTTAGAAAAACATATTTTTTTATTAGAGATATTTAAAACTTCTTCTGTTAAACCTAAAGAACCGCCAATAATAAAGGTTATTTGACTTGATTCCATAGATATATTTTCTATTGTTTCTGAAAATTGTTCAGATGAAAGTTCTTTTCCTTTTAAATCTAAACAAATTATGTATGAATCTTTTTTTATGTGATTAATTATATTATTACATTCTTTTGTTTTGATTTCATTTTCTATTTTTGAATTTGTTTTATCTGGGATTTTTTCATCTGGTAGTTCGATTATATTTAGTTTGCAATATCTAGAAAGTCTTTTTGAATATTCTGAAATTGCATCTTTAAAAAAGTTTTCTTTTATTTTTCCAACACATAGTACATTTATTGTTAACATTTTAAAACTCCTTAGAAAATTAATTTTTTTCCTGGAATATCTCTGCTTGCAACACTTAATTTTATATTTTCTTCATTGTAATTACCAGATATTATTTCATCTATTACTGTTTTGTATGCGAGTTCTGGAAAATTACTTTCTTTGCTTAAATGTCCAAGCATTGCTTCTTGTAAGCCTGATTTTAAAAGATGTGCTATTGTTTTTCCAGCCATTTCGTTTGGCAAGTGTCCATTAGGACCTGCGATTCTTGCTTTTAATGGATATGGATATCTAGAAAATTTTAAGACCTCTGGATCATAATTAGATTCTAGTAAAACAAAAATGCTATCTTCTAAATTTTTTATTATTCCGTTTGTCATATGTCCTATATCTGTTGCAATACTTATTTTTTTATTATCGTTAAAAAGATTGAAACCGCATGGGTTTGCGGCATCATGTGGTATTGCAAATGGTTTTACTTGAATATCACCAATTTCAAATTTTTCTTCTATTGTAAATTTTTTAATATTTTGTTCTGCTATTTTTTCTTTTTGTTTAGGCATTGCATCAAGTGTTTTTTGATTTACATATACAGGTAAATTAAATTTTTTTGCAAATGTTCCTAAACCTTGTACGTGGTCTGAGTGTTCATGTGTTATTAAAATTCCATCAATTGAAGAGGGGTCAACTTCAAGATTTGTTAAAGCTGTTTCAATTTTTTTACTGCTGACTCCTGCATCTATTAAAATTTTTGTGTTTTCTGATTCTACAAATAAACTGTTGCCACTACTTCCACTGTATAAACTACAAAAGTTAAACATATTGTATTCTTCCTTTTATTACTCTTTTATTCTTTGTATATTTGCACCGATTTTTCTGAATTTTTCTTCTATGTTTTCATAACCTCTGTCAATATGTTCAAGGTTATAAATTTCTGTTGTACCATTTGCAGAAACTGCTGCTACAATTAGTGCTGCTCCGGCTCTTAAATCCGTTGAATATACTGGTGCTCCGAATAATTCGTCAACACCTTCAAATATTGCTGATTTTCCTTGTGCTGTTATTTTGGCACCCATTTTATTAAGTTCTGCTGTATATTGGAATCTTGATTCCCAAATACTTTCATTTATAATACTTGTACCGTTTGCTGTTGCTAGAACTACACCCATTTGTGGTTGTAAATCTGTTGGAAATCCAGGATAAGGTAGAGTTTTTATTGTGGCTTTGTTTGGTCTTTTACTATACCAAACTCTTATGCTGTCTCCATAATCTTCTACGTTTCCGCCAATTTCTAATATTTTAGCTGTAATGCATTCTAAGTGTTTTGTAATGCAGTTTTTTATTAACAAATCACCTTTTGATGCAATTGCTGCAAGCATAAATGTACCAGCTTCTATTTGGTCTGGAACAACTGAGTATGTACAATCTCCATGTAATTTTTCTACTCCGTTTATTTTTATAACATCTGTTCCAGCTCCTCTAATGTCTGCTCCCATTGTGTTTAAAAAGTTTGCCACATCAACAATGTGAGGTTCTTTGGCAGCATTATCTATAATTGTTGTGCCTTTTGCTAATACAGCAGCTAACATTACGTTTATTGTTGCACCAACAGAAACAACATCCATATAAATAGAATTTCCTTGTAGATGTGATGCTTTTGCATAAATTGTACCTTTTCCAACTTCAACTTCTGCACCTAATAATTCGAAACCTTTAATATGTTGGTCTATAGGACGTGCTCCTAGTTTGCATCCTCCAGGCATTCCTACTTCAATTTCGCCAGATCTTCCAAGCATTGCTCCTATTAAGTAATAAGATGCTCTAAATTTGCTTGTTAATTCTAAAGGAGCTTGTGTAGTTTTTATATTTCTAGTATCTATTGTAATCTCATTTGATGTTTTCCAAGTTATTTTTGCACCCATTTCTTCTAATATTTTGCATAATATTTGTACATCACTTATATTTGGTAAATTATTTATTGTGCAAATTCCATCTATTAATAATGTAGCTGGTAATATTGCTACAGCTGCATTTTTTGCTCCATTTATTTCTACTTCGCCTTTTAAAGGTGTTGGTCCTGTTACTACTAATTTCTCCAATTGAATTCCTCCCTAAGTATATAATTTGTCTTATAAAATATACCATAAAGAATAAAGTATTGCAAGAGTGTTATTGATTTTTTGCGGTTAATAAACTATTATTTGTAAAAAATTCAATTAACTTAAATTTGAATTTAATTTCAGAATTTGAATTGTCAGAAATTAAAGAGTATTCTTCATCTGTTAGTGCATTTTTTAGTTCATCTTTTGATTCTTCTGGAACAAAACCATTAGAAACATCAACAAAGCATAGAGAAGGGAACATTACACACCACCAATTTCTGCCTTGAGCTTCTCCAATTTCAACTTTTAATGCATCATAAAAACCTGCTGGAAGAGATATATCTCCGTAATGTTTTGTTGGGAATTCAAAATTGCCAATTTGAATTTTTACATCATAAGAGTATCCTTCATTTCTTATTGTGTTTAATGCTACTTGTCTAAATTCATCTTTATGACAAGAGACGGTAGACATTGCTTCTTCTTTTGATGTGCAATTCTTACATATATTATTCATATAATTTAATAAATCATTTCTAACTTTATATTTTAAAGATTGATCTTCGTTGCTATTGCTGTTTGCAATAACGTGCAATCTGAACACACTGCTGCTTATATCGCTTGATATTGCTTGTACATAATTAAGTGCTGAAATAAAAGTATATAAAAATAATAATAAAATTAAAACTATTATTTTTCCAAAAATGGATGATTTTTTGTTATTTAAAAATTTTTTCATAAGTTACCTCCAATAAACATTTTTGCTAAAAATTTCTTTAAAATAATTGTTTACAAAATTAAATTTTTTATACATCTATATAAAAAACGTTGATATAATCGGAAAAATTGCATCTTGAAATATTTTTGAAATATTTCTGAAATATTATTGACATATAAAAAAATAAATGGTAAAATTTACCAGTGTTTAGAAATGGTAATTTTTACCAGTGCTAAAAATTAAGAATTATCAAAAGAAAAAAGATTTCTTTGTGAAATTGAAAGGGTTGATTTTTTTATGTTAGAAGATAGTAAAAAGGAAGAAAAGCTATGTTTATTTTTTGCAAGTGATTATCACTTTGAAATGATAAGTTTACCTTATATTAATGAAAGATTAAAAAAAGATAATAATATCATTATAATGACAGAAAATAACTTAAATGGAACAGTAAATAAATTACTATCAAATTTAAATTTAAAAGAAGATGAAAAGAAAGAAATAGCAAAAATTGATTGGGAAAACAATGACGTAAATAAATTTAAAGAAATAAAAGAAGCAAATGAAAATGGTAAAGAAACAGTAATTTTTGTAAAAGGAAGAGAAAATTATATAAGTACTGTAAATAAGAATATAAATAATTGGATAAAAAATAATGGTGTAAAAATAGTAGATTGTTATGATGTAAACGAAGTTGGAGGAAAGGTTAGTAATATAGTAAAAAATTATAAAAAAATATTGTCAACATCTGGAGTAGAAAAAATGTTATAAAATACTTGATTATTTTGCGATAATGTTATATAAATATAATTACACAATGTAAAAATATATGCATTGTCGAAAGGGTGAAATATATGATAAATACATTAGAAGAAGTAAAAGCCATATTAAAAAAATATAATCAAGAACATTTATTGAATGGCTACGAAAAATTGGATTCAAAAAAACAAGAACAATTATTAAACCAAATTTTAAATATTGATTTTGAGTTAATAAAAAGTTTATATGAGAATACAACAACTGAAAAAAAAGAACAAGAAGATATAATTGAACCAATGGAATATTTAGATAAAAACAAATTATATGATGATTACAAACATTATGAAAATATTGGTAAACATGCAATTGAAAATGGAAAACTTGCTGCGGTTACAATGGCTGGAGGACAGGGAACAAGACTTGGACATAATGGACCAAAAGGTACTTATGATATAGGTTTAGATTCGCATAAATCATTATTTGAGTTATTAAGTGATGGTTTAAAAGAACAAGGAAAGAAATATGGAGTTACAATTCCTTGGTTTATTATGACAAGTAGAGAAAACAATGAACAAACAATAGAATTCTTTGAAAAAAATAGAAACTTTGGGTATCAAAAGGATAAAAACTTATTCTTTTTTATTCAAGGTGAATTACCAATGGTAGATACAGAAGGAAAAATATTAATAGATGAAACAGGTTTAATAAAACAAGCTGCTGATGGTCATGGTGGAATTTATGAATCACTTGTAAAAAGTGGTATGACTAATAAAATGAGAGAATTAGGAATTGAATGGGTATTTATAGGTGGTGTAGATAATTGCTTAGTAAAAATGGTTGATCCAGTACTTATGGGAGTAGCTATAGATAAGGGAGTTACAGTTGCTTGTAAATCAATTGTTAAAGCAAATCCTCATGAAAAAGTAGGAGTATTCTGTAAAAGAAATGGTAAGCCTGGAGTTGTAGAATATTCAGAAATTTCAGATGAAATGGCAGAAGCTACAGATGAAGATGGAGAATTATTATATGGAGAATCACATATTCTATGTAATTTATTTAGTATAGATGCTGTAGAAAGAATGGGAAGAGAACCATTACCATATCATAGTGCATTTAAAAAAGCTAAATATATCAATAAAGATGGAGATTTAGTTGTTCCAACATCTCCAAATGCATATAAATTTGAAGCATTTTTATTTGATGCTTTTGGTGAAGTTGATGATATGGCCATATTACGAGTTAAAAGGGAAGAAGAATTTGCGCCAGTAAAAAATGCAGATGATGCAGGTGTGGATTGCCCAAGTACAGCAAGAAAATTATATGAAGATTTTTACGGAATAAAATAAAAGGTGCGGCAGAAGTGTCTCGCACTTTTGTCGTAAGAATGGAGAAAATTTATGAAAAATTATTTTGAGGAATACAAAAAATGGTGTGAAAGTCCAGAGTTTGATGAAGAAACAAAGAGAGAATTATTAGAAATAAAAAATGATGAAAAAGAAATTGAAGATAGATTCTATAAAGAATTAGAATTTGGTACAGCTGGATTACGTGGAGTTATAGGAGCTGGAACTAACAGAATGAACAAATATACAGTTGGTAAAGCTACACAAGGTTTAGCAAATTATATATTAGAACAAGGAACACAAAATAAAGGCGTTGCAATTAGTTATGATTCAAGAAGAATGTCTAGAGAATTTAGTATGCAAACAGCGTTGATTCTTTGTGCTAATGGAATAAAAACATATTTGTTTGAAAATTTAAGACCTGTTCCAGAATTGTCATTTGCTGTTAGACAACTTAAATGTACAGCAGGAATTATGATTACAGCAAGTCATAATCCTCCAAAGTATAACGGATACAAGGTTTATTGGGATGATGGTTCTCAAATAGTTGCTCCAAGAGATAAAGATATAATTGCAAAAGTAAGAGCTGTTGAAAATT
>CAZHCX010000022.1:0-14604 GCA_964531445.1 uncultured Clostridium sp.
AAATTGTTACAACACTTATAACTCCTATTAAAACACCTTTTGCCATTACAATTCCTATATCTTTTCCAAGTGTTAAGTTCATACTACATAAAGCTAAGAATCCAGCTATTGTTGTTAGCGAACTTCCTACTACTGATACCAATGTTTTTGATATTGCATGTGCCATTGCTTCGTCATTATCTTTAAAGTGTTCTTTTTCTGCTTTATAGCTATGATATAAGAATATTGCAAAGTCCATTGTTACACCTAATTGTAATACTGCACTTATTGCTTTTGTTATATATGAAATTTCTCCTAGCATTATGTTTGAACCCATGTTGTATAAAATTGCAATTCCTATATTTGCTAATAAGAATATTGGTGCTATATATGAATCTAATGCAAGCTCTAGAACTATTAAGCAAAGGGCTACAGCTATTAATACATATACAACAATTTCTGAATCAGATAAATCTCTTGTGTCAACTACTGTTGCTGACATTCCACTTATTTTACATTGATTATCTGTTATCTTTCTTAACTCTTCTATTGTTTTTATTGTTTGATCAGATGAAATACCATCTTTAAATGTTGCAAATATAATTGTGTCTCCATCTTTATATACTTTGCTTGTTATTTCTTCTGGTAGCATTTCAACTGGCACATTTGCTCCTAATACATCTGCTGTACTTACTACTTTTTCTACATTGTCTAATTTTTTAATTTTATTTTCTAATTTTTGTATGTCGCTCGTCTTCATGTTTTCTACGATTATTACTGAATATGAACCCATATTAAATTCATCTGTTAATATTTTTTGACCTTGTATTGTCTCAATATTATCTGGTAAATAAACCAAAATATCGTAATTTATTCTTGTTGCCATCATTCCAATTACTGCCGGAATTAACAATAATAATGCTATTAACAGTATTAATTTTTTATGTTTGCATATTATCTCTCCAAATTTTAACATTTTTTGACTCCTTTCGATTTTATGACTATTGGTCATTTTTTCTATACCAATATAATACTACTTTTATGACCAATGGTCAATACTTTTTATAAATTTTATTGACCAAATTGAAAAAATATGCAATAATAAATTTGGTGATAGATATGAAATACGATAAAGAAGAAAAAGAAAACAGACTATTAAACACAGCATTTAAACTATTTACAGAAAAAGGATTAAAAGACACATCAGTCCAAGATATCGTTGATAACGCTAGTGTTGCAAAGGGTACATTCTATTTGTACTTTAAAGATAAATATGAATTACGAGATATTTTAATTGCAAAAAAATCAGAAAAATTATTTTCTGACGCCCTAAAATCTTTAAGAAAAAATTATATATCAAATTTTTCTGATCAAATTATTTATATTATAAATTATGTTATAGATGAACTTTCTAAAAACCCACTATTACTTAAATTTATATCTAAGAATTTATCTTGGGGAGTTTTTAACAAAACGATTTTGAATATTTATGAATCAACTACAGAAGCCGAAAACAGTGTTTATGACTTGTTTATCAAAGGTGTTGAAGAAAATAATTTAAAATTAGATAATCCTGAGGTTACTTTGTTTATGATTATTGAATTGGCTGGTTCTACTTGCTTTAATTCAATTTTATATAAAGACCCTCTTCCAATTGATGAATATAAGCCTTATTTATATTCTGCCATAAGAAATTTAATTAGTGATAAGAATAATAACTAGCTTTATAACTTTGATTTTTAGAACAAATCAGAAAATCGCAGATTTTCTGTAAATTTGTTCGCGCGCCAAAATTATGAAATAATTTTGTGTGCAGTTGGCTTTTATATAATAGGAAAGTATCACTTTCCTATTATATAAAACATTAAAACCCTTATTGTTATTTATATAACTTTAAGGGTTTTTTATTTATTCTATTTCTATTTTTATTGCATCTTCTTTTCGTATTGCAATTAATGTTCCTCTTATTTCAAAAGCTCTTGGATCTTTAGATGGACTTACTAAAACAGGTTTTATTTTTGTTCCTTTTATTAATCCCATATCCAACAACCTTCTTTTTATGTTGCCATCGCATTTTATTTCTTTTACTATTCCGTATTCGTTTAATTTTAATTGGTCTAGTGTTCGTTCTTCTGCTTCCATTACAATCCTCCAAAATACTTTCTTATTTATATTATATTTTGTCGAATTATAAATGTTACATTTATCTCCTATTGTGTTCTCTTTCCATCATTTCTGCATCTGCATTCATTTCTTTTTCTACATTTTCTATTACTTTTTCTGTTGGAATTTTGTCTTTTCCATTGATTAATTCTCTTTTAATTTTATCTCTTACTTCATTTTTAGTGAAAACATCTTGTATTTTTTCTTCTCCATATTGATTTTGATAGTTATAAACTCTATCTACGTATACTTCAATATCAACGTGTTCATGAGTTTCTGTATTTTCATATCCATCAAAATCTTTAACATCATCTGGCTTACATCCATGCTCTTCATGTTCTTCTACTTCATCTTGAATTCTATCAACTTGATGTCTTCCTCTATTTCTATTCATTACTTCTTTTGTTTCTACTGGAATTACTTGTGTTTGTGATGTTTCTATTTGAATTCCAACATTTTCGTTTTCTTCTAAAGTTCTTTGATAAAAGAACATATTTACTTTTCCTTCACTATTTTCGCATCCAATACTTGCTCCGTTTGTTTTTCTAGTAAATACGGAAGAATCTTTATAATCCCTTGTTGCTGTTGAATTTGCTCTTATTTTTGTTTGTTTTTTTGTTCCACTTGTTCCTGCAGATTTATCTATATCAAATTCGTCATTTAGTACTTTTGCATTGCCATCTTTTGTTACACCAACCAATGAATATGTTGTTGCTCTTTTTTTGCTTCCAGCTGTAATATTGTCAACTTTATCCGAATAAATAACATAAAGTTCTTCATATTCTTTTAAATCTAATCTTTGTCCTAATGTTTCTTTTGCGTCTACCTTTCTATCCAAATCTGCTTTTTGTATTCCATTTATTTTAATTTTTTCTGTTTGCTTTTCAGACAAATCATTTTCATCTTTATCTTTGTTTTCTTCTTTTTCTTCCTTTAATTCTTCAGTTTCTTCTGCATCCATTTCTTCTAGTAATTGCTCTACTTCTTCCTCTTTTACTTTTCTTCCATAATGTGCAGATAGAACTTCTGCTAATTCTTCTTTTTGTAATTTATTCATAGAATTGTTTTCTATTTCTTCTTCTGGTGTTTTGTCTAATAAATCATTTACTGCTTTTATTTTATCAGGTTCTGAATTTTCTATTAGTGGATTATATATAATTGTGTCATCACCTAATGTTCCTCCAACGCACTTATCTCCTAAGTAATATTGGTCTTTTTGTGTTTTTCTTTCTTTTCCTTCTTTATCAATTTCTGTTATTTCTAGTTCTACTATAAATACTTTATCTGATAAGTCTTTTCCATTGACTTTGTCTTTCCAGCTTGCTTCTCCTACGTATTTCACATCTTTAATTTCTACTTGTTTGTTTTTGTTGTTATTTTTTATGATTTCATTTTCAATTGTATCTCTAAAATCTTCCTCTAAATTTAATATATTTTTTTCTATTTCTTTATTATCCATATAACTTACCTCTATGGTGTTATTATACTACAATTATGTGGATTTGTAAAATGTGTTTTTTAAAAAAATCTTCACACCAAAGTGCAAAGATCATTATTTATTGGTTTATATTCTTTTTTAACATCATTCTTTGTAATATTGATCAATGATTAAAATTTTCAACTTATTCTCTTGAAATTTGATCCTTTGATGATGTTAATAATTGTTCTTTAATTTCTTCTTTTCCAATTGGATCTTTTGTTAAATCACCTAATCTTTTATTTCTTGAATGAGTAATTGAACATGTATATCCTACACCTGGTTGAAATAATGATACACTGCTATTTGTATGTGCATATGCTTCTGCTATTGCAACAGTTAAGTAATTTGGTCCTCTTCCAGAAATATATACTGCTTTTCCATTTTCTACTTCTGGTACTACAACTTTTGATAAATTATTTTCATCATAAGTTGTGATTCCTTCTGGTAAATCCATATTGTATTCAATTAGAATTGCATCTCCTTTTTCTGTAGTTTTAAAAGCTACTTCACCTTCAGGATTTGAATCCCCATGTTCTAATTGTGGTATGTCTACATCTTTTCCTATTTGTGGCATATATACACTAACTGGACAAGGATGTACAGTATGTGTTAATGCAGATACTAACCATGCTGGTGCTGCGCCTGTTATTCTAACTGGTTCTCCTTCTTCTGATAAATGTTTTACAGCACTAACTGCTTTTAATAAATTTTCTTGATCCCAAACTAATGATTTTACAACTTTTCCGTTTGGTAATGTTTGTTCTTTGGATTCCATTCCTATCTCTGCCCCTAATTGTGCAATATCTATTGTATTTACTTGATTTTCTTCCATTTTCTTTTCCTCCTCAAAAATACTATTATCCATAACTTTTCCTTTTCCAAATACAAAATATCCTAATTTACCTTGTATTTCAATAGGTTCTTGTATTGGCTTAAAATCTAATGTTCCAGTATCTACTGCTTTCCCTTTAACTCCCTCAACTTCACCTAATGAAACTGTAATATGTGGTCCATTATTATTTTTATAATATTCTTTTAGTTCGTCTGGTAATTCTACCTGAAATCCACTATTTTTCCCATCTGATGCATATCCAACAACTTTTAACACAAACTCTTTATCAAGTAATTCTTCTGGATATTTTTCTGTATCACCAAATTTAAAAGTTATATGCATATCTTTAACTATATTGCTAAGTCCTCTTTCTTGTAATTCAACTAATTCTTTTTGAGTTTTATCATCAAGAAATAATCCTTGATATCCTTTTAAAACTTTTTCTTCCATTGTAAACTACTCCTTTCAATTGTAAATGCATTATATAGTATCTATTTGCAAAAGTAAAATCAAAATTTATTATTTTAATTATTCAAATTATTATTTTTACTTATTTCTTTAATAAATTCGATTGTTGCTTTGTTACACATATTTTTCTTTAATGTCGCAATTCCCTCTTTTGTTTCCTCATCTTCTATTTGTTTTATAATTACTATATCTTTATCAATTTCTTTTATATTTTCTATATTTGAAAAACCAACACCAACATTATTTAAAACCATCTTTTTTATTAAAGCAGAACTTGTAACTTCGTAATTAGCATTTAATTCTATATTTTCTTTATTACAATATTCATCTAAAATCTTTCTCTTTGCTGATGGTGCTTTAGGTAAAATTAATTTATGATTTTTTAATTCTTTTATGTCTTTTATTGGATGTTCTTTTATGTATTGTTTACTTGCAAAAAAGCAATATGTTGATTTTTTTAATGGTATTATTTCTACATTTGAATACTTTTTATTTTTAAATGGTAAATTTAATACAACTATATCGAGCTCTCCATTTGCTAATTTTTGCATTAAATTATCAGTTATTCCACTGCTGATAGAAATATCAATATCTGGATACTTTTTTATAAATGTTATAAGAGGTTCAAATATTAATGATGATATTAATGTTTTTCCTCCACTTATCCTTATTTTTCCTTTTTCTAAATTGACATATTTTGAAAATATATTTTCTGCATTGTTCATTTTTTCGATACTATCTTTAATATATTCATATAGATTTTCTCCTTCTTCTGTTAATTCAACACCATTTTTATTTCTATAAAAAACTTTTCCTCCTAATAAATTTTCTAATTTTTGTATAGATTGTGTTATTGCTGATTGTGAAATATACATACTTTCTGCTGTTTTTGAAATATTTTTATATTTTACTACTTCACAAAATACTCTATATAACTCTAAATCCGCGTTCATATATTTATCCTCCTATTTCAATTTTTAATTTTAATACTATATTTTCAATATTTAATATATTTATTTTAACTATAACTTAAATAAAAATCTGTAAACTTTATTGTAAAATCTATATTAAATTTGCAATTGCAGAATTTAATATAGATTTACTTTTAACCTCCTGATTTATTTTGTTTCATCAAGGTGCACAATGTGCACCTTTTATTGGGTTTGTATCTATTTGTTCTTGTTGTTCTTGTATTCAACAGTCAGGCTAAAGTACTCTTTCGAGTTCCCTTTTTTGCCTGTGCAATCACAAGAAAAAACTTTTGCAAACGGTTGAGATATATCTACCTCTTCCTTCTTCCCGCATGCATCACACTGAAATTCAACGTGAATTGTCTCGCCTTTATTCAGTATTAATTTTTTCCCTGTTGCTATTGCTGTCTTCTTTCCTTTATTCAGGTTCAGTAAAGAATCGTTTTTAGTTACACATGTTTCTGCATACCCACCTGATGATGTTATGCTTACAGTTGCAGGATTCTTGTCTATTTTTGGAATAATATAAATTCCTAAGACAACAACTGTTGCAATTGCTAAAATGACTCCGATTACCTTTAAAACATCTGACATAATGTATTCCTCCATATATTCGAAACTGTTGTTTTGTTTACAAGTTACAATTTTTGTATCCTTTAGATACTTTAAACCTCCTTTTCTATTTATACTCCGGCTTTTGCCTTAATGTATTTTTATTATAACAGCAAATTTTTGCACAGTCAATATTATGTTGACTTTTTATGTATTCAATAAATTTATATCAAATATTAGTAATACTTATATCTTGTTTTCTAATTATTTTTTTTATATTCTAAATTACTAATTTGTTTATTTAACTCATTAATAATACTTTTATTTGTTTCTATTTTTTTATCATATAAATCATTTATTTTTTTTAATTTTTCTATAGACAAATTATTTAATATTTCTGGATTTTTGTTAATTATACTAATTATTTCATTAATTTTATTTTCTATTTTAAAATCTTTTGATATTGTGTTTATAAAATTTTTTCTATCCTCTTGTATAGCTTCCATTTTTATTCACCTTCTATTTGATTTTCATTTTCTATTAGATTATTACTTTTCTTACTTTTATCTTCTAAAATTGTGTTTAACTCTTCAATCTCTAAATTACTATCATTTAATAAAGTATTTTTATTTTTTATGCTTTCTATCAATTTCTGTTTTTCTCTATTTTTCAAAATCTTTTTTATCATATTTGCTTCGCAATTTATACCATGACAATATTCTATTCCATTTTCAGTTCTTTCTTTTGAAGAAATTTTTTTATAATCATTAGTAGATTCACTATCAACAATAATATCACATAATGGATTTGTTTTAGTTGCGTTTAAATTATTAAAAAGTGAAATATCTTGATTATATTCTACTAATTCAACTAACTCATTTAATTCTTCAATTGTTCTTTTTTCTTTTAATTTCCAGAAATCACATCTTATCCCTTTATTAATAAGTATATTATATGTTTTTGCATATTCCTGTTCTATTTTAAGTTTTGATAAAATACTGTTTAATTCTTCATTATCTTTTTCACTATACTCTAAGAACTTATTCCAATTTTTATTTGCATTTCTTTTTATTCTTGTCCATTGACTAGGTATTTCTTCATAGTATTTTTCAAACTTTTCTTGAGTAGTAATTTCATTATCAATAAAATTTCCTTCTGATACATCTCTTATTCTTTTTGCTCTTTCAATATTTCTTTGCACTCTTTCTTTTTCTTCTAAATTTCCTTCTAATTGTCTAGATATCTTTTTAGCAGCACTTTGAATTTGTAAATAATTGATTTCTGGATTTTCTGTTTTAAATTCTTTCTCTTCCATACTTGCATATAACAATATAGTTTCATCATATTTTGGAGATCTTGTATCTACTTTATTAAACAAACTTCTCTTATTTAAATAATGTTTAAACTTATTCTGTTCAATTTCTTCTTTATTCATTTCTTCTGCTTCTTCTGTTTTCTCCAAAAGTAATTTTAATTCTTCATCTCTTTGAAAACGTACACTTGATTTTATTCTTTTACTTATTTTTTTTAGATATGCAAAATTTTTTGTTTTAATTGCTAAATTTAATAGCCTTATAATTTCGTCTTTTTCCTTTTGTTGTATTGGATTTAATTTACATTTAGCTTCTGCTTTTAATTCATCTTTTTCTTTTTTATTATAATATTTTGTAATTGATTCAAAATCTATTAATGGAAATTTTTTCTTATATTCTTCTAAATCTTTACCTTTTAATTCAAAACTTGGTTTAACTATATCTTCATATATTTTTTTTAAATTTTGACAGGTACCTGCTTGCATATTTCCCTCTAATCTTCTTTTAGCATAGTTTGAGCAATTAACGTAAGATGCTTCCTCTCTTACTTCTGCTTCAAGTTTATCATATTTTTCTGACTTATATTTTTTCATAAAATTATCAATTTTACTTTTTTGAAATCCTGCTATTTTTGATGCTTCAACGATGCCAACCTTTCTTTTTTCTATTACCCCTTTTATTTCTTTTAGAGCTTCTATTGCATCTTCAACTGTAATTAATTCTCTTTCCATAACTTTTTCACCTATCCTTTATATATTTAATATAGTTGTTTTTTTATTTATGCAGATTAACAATTAATGCCATTATATAAAAAATAATAGCATAACAAAAATAAATAAGCAACAACATAATTTTAGTATAAATGAATTTTTTTGTTATGTAAAATTAGTATTTGTAATTATTAATATTAGCATCCCTTATATATAAATTTAAATAATAAAAAAATTTTTATTATTCTCTTGATTATTTTCCAATTTATATATATTATAATTATATTAATCTATGAATTAATAATTAAATTTAGGAGGCACAAATGAAAATAGTTTTTTGCGGTCCACCACATTCTGGAAAAAGTGTGTTTATTGCAAATTTAATAGATAAATTACCAACAGATGCATATACAATTATTAGAGCTTGTCCTGATGGTGAAGGAACTTGGAGCAATAACAAAAATCAAAATGAAACAAGCATTGTACGAAAAAAAGGAAAATTTACAAAAAGTTTTATAGATGATGCTTGCAAAGCTATAGATAACCAAACAAATAAAATAGTTTTAGTTGACGTTGGTGGAGTAATGTCAAAAGAAAATGAGCAAGTTTTTGAACATTGTGATAGTTTTGTCGTACTAAGTAGTGATGAACAGAAAAAACAAGACTGGTTAGACTTTGGTGAAAAACTTGGATTGGAATGTATTGGTAGTCTTGATTCAAGCCTAGATGGTAATGAAGAGATTTATTCTAGAACTCCTTATTTTCAAGGAAAAATAGTTGGCTTAGAAAGAGGTGAACTTCTTGAAAACTCTTCTGTAATTAATGGACTTGTTTCAGATATAATTAAAAAAAGTAAATATATTGAAAAAACAGGAAATAATATTAATGAACATACTGGAACTATAATTGATGATACAGAACTTGGATTTGAATTGGGATATGGCAAAGAAATCTATACTGAAGATGGTACTCCAATAAAAAAAGTTAAATGGCCTGAAAGTTCATTACCAGAAGTATATAAATCAGTTCAAGAAAAAGCTGTTTTAGATTATCCTTTATTGATAAATGGTATAAGAGCTAATTTTGTTTTAAGTACTATTTGTAAAGCTGCAAAAAATAAAGGTATAAAAGATATAAAAAGTTATGATATAAGGTCTAAACAATATATACCTATTAGAGATTTACCAATGAAAAAAGGTATAAAACAAACCGAAGGTTTAGCTTACAATATAATAGAAAATAACGAAAACACTTTTATTGATATTGATATAACTAAAGAACAATATTCATTAGAAGATTATTCTAAATGCGTGTTGCCTAAAATAAAAGAAGATAAAAATATTTATTTATCTGGTAGAATGCCACTATGGCTTTCAGCTTCAATAAGTAATAGTTACGATTCAAATAAAATATTTACCTTTCAACCAGGTAAAGGTTTTACTTGTGTATCATCTAGAGATGCTAATGATTTAGGTACTATTGTTGATGGTATAAATGGAATAAATATAAATAAATATTTCGAAGATAAGAAAGAAAGCAACAAAACACAGTTACCATCAGTTCTTAAAAGCAAAGGATTATTTTCAAAAATAAAAGGATTCATTTATAATATAAAGAAAACTCAAGAAAATTCAAAATATGTAGATAATTCTGTTATAGCTAACATTGTAAATTTAGAAAATAATTCTTTTAACAATTCTAATTCATTTAAAACAGATTTACAAAGTGTAACTACTGATAAGTCAAATTTAAATGAACATACAAGCTCAAAAAATACTATTGAGCAAAAAATTTTATAATTTATTTTATTCAATTTGAATAAAGAAAGGATTACAAATGATAGAATCATACCAAAAAATATTAGAAATGGAATCAGTTGTTGCTTTAAAATTAGAACAAGATAGAAGAGCCTTGAATAAAATACAAAATATTTTATATCAAGAAAAAGATTTCATTTTAGATAAATTAATAAAATATTTAAAAAGAGAGTTAGATAATGATTATTTTCAATATAAAATTGTTGATATAGATGAGAATGTTGTTGATCTTATTGTAAAAAAAGATAGTGTCATTTTTAAAGAAAATATAGAAAATAAGAATTTTTTAAACTTCAATGCTGAAGAACTAATTGATAGCAGATTGTTTAATAACAAAGATGAAATTATTATAGTTGACTATAATTTTGATCAAAATTTAATTAATTTAGGCTATTTATGCGATTCTTTAAATTATAATTATTTATCATATTCAAATGAAATTAAAGAGAAATTATCTTCTTTTATTGAATATGTTATAAATAGAAAATTTTGTAAAGATTAATAAGACATACTTTGACGGTATGTCTTTTTTATATAATAGGAAAGTGATACTTTCCTATTATATAAAAGCCAATTGCACACAAAATTATTTCATAATTTTGGCGCGCGAACAAATTTACTGAAAATTTTATTCAAATTAATTATTAAAAATTATTTTAAAATTTAGAATATTTATTTTAAAATATATATTTAATAAAATTTTCAGATTTGTTCTTTTATAAGTTTTACTAATAGTATATATAAGAATTATAAATATTTCAAATGGTTGATTATTTTAAAAAAACATGCTACAATATAATCACATTATGTAAAACATTTTGTGAATCAGTTCGTATTAGAACGGTTGAAAAGATATATACCAGAATAAAACGAACGCTATGATTCGCATAACAAATTAAATCGCCTAAGGGCAGGAGGAAAACATTATGATAAAAATGACCAAAAAAGCAGAAGAGGCAACAGTAGTTACACATGGAGGAATTTTCCATGCAGATGAAGTGTTGGCAACAGTTATTCTTGAAAAGGTTTTTGGTGACCTTACAGTACTAAGAACTTTTAAGGTTCCTGAAGAACTAGATACTAATGTTATTGTGTATGACATTGGTTTTGGAGATCTAGACCATCACCAGAAAGGTGGAAATGGAACTCGTGAAAATGGAGTACCATATGCTGCTTGTGGTCTAATCTGGGAAAAGTACGGTCACAAAGTTGTAGCTGATACTGTAAATCCTGAATTAGTTTGGTCTCTTATTGATAGAGATTTAATTCAAGGAGTAGATGCAGTTGATAATGGCAAATTGCCTAAAGCTGATTACCCAGCACAGGCAATGTCATTTTCTCAGATGATATCTTCTTTTAACCCATCATGGGATAGCAAGGAAGATTCTGATTCAGCATTCTTAAAAGCTGTAGCTTTTGCAGAAACAATTTTCGAAAACGTTTTAGCATCAGCTGTCGCTAAAGCTAAAGCTCAGAAAATTGTTGAGGAAGCAATTGAAAAATCTGAAGAACATATTATGGTTCTTGACCAGTTTGTTCCATGGCAGGAGTTCGTATTTGCTTCAAACAATGCAAAAGCTGAAGATGTGCAGTTTGTTGTATTCCCTTCACTTAGAGGTGGATACAACTGGCAGTGCGTTTCAGATACACTTGGTGGTTTTGGTCAAAGAAAACCTGTACCATCTGAGTGGAAAGGACTTAGTGGAGCTGCACTTCAGGAGGCAACCGGCATTAAAACCGCAACCTTCTGCCATCCAGCAGGATTTATTGGAGGCGCAGATACATTTGAAGATGCATTTGCACTTGCAAAAAAGGCAGTTGAGGCATAAGCAAAGAAGGATGGGACACTACAATTGTAGGTCCTGTCCAATTTTTTACAATTATTAATTTAACATAACTAGTTAAAATAAAGAAGAGGGGTTATTTAAAATGGGAAAAAGTATAAGAAGTGAATTAATGAAAAAACTTGGTATAAGAAAGGATGAAGTATCGAAGTTAATTTCTACATATGCAAGAAATCATAATGGACATGTAGATATATCTCAAATTGAAGAAGATATTAAAAAAATATCTAATTCAATGATTTACGGGTTAGGTACAATGTATAAGGATTATGATATTAAGCATGAAATATTAGAATGCGGAAAAGCTAGACAAATGGATGGAATATTGTCATTATTAAATGATAATAATCAACAAATTGCATTATCCTATTTGCCTAACGACTACTATGAAAATGTTGATACTTGGGTTTTTACACTTTACCATACAGCACAAAAACAATTATCAGATATTTTGGATGGTGATATAGATTCATATAGAGACTTTGTACAAGAATTGCCATATCAAAATATCAATAAAGTAGCCAAAACTTTTGAAATGGAAGATAAAGTAGCCAAATTCATTGCTTTAAATGGTGAATTTAGTGATTTTCAACAATTTATGACAGATGCCCAACCAATAAGAGATGACGAATCTGAATTAATGAATCAATATGTATCAAATTATTCAGGAAAATTAGAAACAAAATCTTGTCCTCGTAAGCTAAGTAATAAAATATTTAAGAACTTACAGGAACAAGTCAAAGAAAATGGTAATATTACATTTGAACGAGAAGATATGATGAGAGGTTTATCTGTTATTCACAATAACAAAAAATTAATTGAATCTGAAAAAGAAAAATTACAAGATTTATTTATATCACATTATATACATGGAGACACAGATGAAAACTTTGTAAAATTTGCTAAAACTGATTTACCAGATATGTTTGAAACTTTAAAAGAATATTTAGAAATGGATTCAAATATTACATGGAAAGAAAAAAATGACTTTATAACACAAAAAATATTTCCATCTAAACATAAAGAAATAGTTGATGCATACAATAAACTTTTGAAAACTTTAATGCAAGAAGTAAATATTAAAGAATTAAATCCAGAACAAATTGTAGAATTAATATCAGAGTCAAATTTATCAGATGATGGAGAAAATTACTTGAGAATGATACAAGATCAAGAAACAAAAAAATCAAAATTAATAGTATCAGTTCCACATCCTGTTATTAGAATAAAATTTATTGATATTGAATTAGATGGATCAAATTTAAAAACAATTATAGATAAAATAAATCATAATTCTTTAACTGAAGCTAATAATTTATTAGAGAATTATGCACAAGAAGGTATTGGTGAAGTATCTGTTTTATATGATACCAATTTTCAATATCATTCAAAAAATCCGATAGGTAAAATTGGAAAAGAAGAAGATTCCCCATTTTTAATCGGAGGAGAAATTTCAGACGATTTAGGACTTACAGATTTACAAATGATATGTCCATACAGTTTAATTTCTGATGAGTTAGACTTACAAAATTACAAAGCTGAGATGACACCTGAACAAATACAACAATTTAATCATAAATTTGAATCCTCACCAATTAAAAAACATTATTATACATTTTCAGATGTTGCCGGCTATTATGATAGAGAAGTTTTAGATTTTGAATTAAATGGTGAACAATATCACATTAGAAGCGCAGATTGGACTGATGGAGGTTCTTATAGTCTTATTTGGAAAGGTGAAGATAAAAATTATCCTGATAAAGCTATGGGATTAAGTAGTTCTCATTCAGACTGGGCATATAAACAACGTGGTGTTAATAAAGAAGCTGCAATTAATTTTATAAGTCAAATTCCAATGAGATTTTCTAAATTTTTTGATGAGAATTCTAGTGGTCTTGACTGTTGTTTTTGCTATTCCGCTGCAAATTTAGATGTAATGTGCAGAGAAATTATGATGATGCAACCAGAATCTAAATTAAGAGAAACACAGGAAAAAAGCCAACAATGTTCTAACGATAATTTTCTTGAAGAGGTTGTAGAAAGTGCTTCTCTTAAGAAAACTTTAATAAACCAGGAAAAAGATGCTAAAGATCTATTAGAAGAATATAAAAAGTTGGATCCTAACAAATATGTATCAATATCTGATGAATAAAACGGAGGTTTTTATGTACGCAAATAAATCAAGTTTAAAAATAATTAAAAATTGTAATTTATTTTCTGATAATCAAGATAATAGCTTAAAATCGAATAATTTCTTGAATTATATAAAATATAATGAAGATTCAGATAAAGCAATCTTATTAAAAATACAAGAAAAGTTAGAAATTACTGGAATTAATAAGGAAAATGTTTATTTACTAACTAAGGATTTATCTGAAACGCAAAAGAAAAAATTACTTGAATTATACAGAAATCAAATTAGTTCTTTAAATAATAATATTAATATTTATAAAGAAAAAATAATAAAGATTAGAA
>CAZHCX010000022.1:14614-17797 GCA_964531445.1 uncultured Clostridium sp.
TTACCTTTTTACGAAATACAACCTTTATTTAAATCTTACAATAATTAATTTATCTATAATTGTATGTACAATAACTATAGTCTTCTTTTTAAATCTTTTTAACAGGAAGACTTTGTTTTTATGTTGATTATTTTTAATTATTTGTTACAATTCACAGCAACAATAGCTGTTAATTATAACTATTTTTCTAAAATTTTCTATTGACACATATTTCGTTATATACTAAAATAAATATTGAGAGTAGAAAAGAATTGAAGAAAGGTGTTTTCATTGGAAGAAATAATACAAAAAATATACAATGATACTGAATTTATTGAAATAATTCAGGACATTATAGAAAATGATACAGTTAAACAAATGAAAAATTATAGGCAACATTATGAAACAAGCTGTTATGATCATTGTTTAACAGCATCCTACTTATGTTATAAATATTGTAAAAAATTTAATTTAGATTACATATCTTGCAGTAGAGCTGCAATGTTACATGATTTATTTTTATATGATTGGAGAAAAAGAGAAAATGGACGAAAAGGCTTACATGCTTTCACTCATCCAAAATCAGCTTATGAAAATGCATCAAATTTATTTGATTTAAATGAGAAAGAATCAGATATAATTTTAAAACATATGTGGCCTGTTACAATCAAATTACCAAAATATAAAGAAAGTTATATTTTAACTTTGGTTGATAAGTATTGCGCTATGAATGAGTCATATCAAGAAATTTATAATAGACTTTGCCAGAAGAAAAGATTTAGATATGCTTACGCTTTTTTATGTTTGCTATTTATAAGATTATAATTGTAATAAAATACAATTATAATCTTTATTTTTGTTCAATATTTCTTTCTATTTTGTTTTCTATTTGTTGTTTTTCTTGTTGATTTTCTTCTAGTCTATTTACCATTATTCCGGCAAAAAAACCTAGTAAAAATACTACTATTATGAATATTATAGATTTTATGTTTTGTTCTTTGTGATACATGTCTTTGTCATAAATTTTCATTTTTATTACCTCTTTTCGTTTTTTATTACTGAGGTTATTTTATCATTATTTATATTTTAATTCAATATTTTGGATAAAAAAAGATTATGAGATATTCCCATAATCTTTCTAATATTATTCTTTAACTTCTGTTTCAGTTTCAGCAACTGGTGCTTCTTCTTTAACTGGTTCTTCAACTACATCTTCTTTAATAGTAATTTCTCTATTTTCGATTCTAGCTCCAACCATTTCTTTAGTTTTAGCTGCTTTACCAACTCTGTCTCTTAGGTAGAATAATCTAGCTCTTCTAGCTTTACCAACTCTAACTAATTCAACTTTTTCAACTAATGGTGAGTGAATTAAGAATGTTTTTTCAACACCAACACCGTAAGATGTTTTTCTTACTGTAAATGTTTGGTTAACTCCTCCACCTTGAACTTTAATTATAATTCCTTCGAAAACTTGGATTCTTTCTTTGTTTCCTTCTTTAATTCTAACATGTACTTTTACTGTATTACCAACTTTTAATTCTGGTATTTTATTCTTAAGTTGTTCGTGTTCTATTGATTTTATAATATCCATTTAGAACGTACCTCCTTCTTTCTTCTTTTTTGAGCGGTGCCTAAATTTTAAAAATAATCACTTTTTAAAATTACCTTTGTTTGGCACGTCATTTATATTTTACTTTTTTAAAAGATCTGGTCTTTTAATTTTTGTTATTTTTAAACTTTGTTCTCTTCTCCATTTGTCAATATTTTCGTGATGACCTGATAATAGTACTTCTGGTACTTTTATACCTTCAAAAACTTCTGGTCTTGTGTATTGTGGATATTCTAGAAGTCCTTCTGAGAATGATTCTTCTTTTGTTGAACCTTCTTTTAAAACTCCTTCTACATATCTACTTACGGAATCAATTAATACCATTGCTGGTAATTCTCCTCCTGTTAACACATAATCTCCTATTGAAATTTCTTCATCTACAATTGTATCTAGTACTCTTTGGTCTATTCCTTCGTAATGACCACAAAGAAGTATCAAATGTTCTTGTTTTGCTAGTTCTTCAACTTTTTGTTGGTCTAATTTTTTACCTTGTGGTGTCATATATATTACTTTTGAATTTTCATCTTTTACAGATTTGTATGCGTCATATACTACATCTGGCATCATTACCATGCCAGCCCCTCCACCATATGGAGTGTCATCAACTTTTTTGTGTTTGTTTTTTGAAAAGTCTCTAATATTTATTAAATTAACATTTATTAGTTCTTTTTCTTTTGCTCTTCCAATAATGCTTTTGTCTAGTACATCAAACATTTCTGGAAAAAGTGTTAAAACATCAAATCGCATAATTCAACTCCTAATCAACTAAACCTTTTATTAAGTGAACAACTATTTTTTTATTTTCAATATCAATTTCTTTAATTACATCAGAAATTGCAGGTAATAATAATTGTTTTCCAAGTTCGTCTTTTACAACATATATGTCAGAACTTCCGTTATTAAATATGTCATCCAATTTACCAAGTAAATTACCTTCATCAGAATAAACATCAATTCCTAACAAATCAACTATGTAGTATGTACCCTCTTCTAGTTCAGGTTCATCTGCCCTATTAACTTTTAGGTATGAATTTCTTAAAAGCTCTGCTTCTTCGACTTTATCTATTCCTTTGAATTTTATAAGTACCATATCTTTATGATATTTAACTTCTTCGATTTCATATTGCTTTTTACTTCTGTTACTTACAACATATACTTTTTCTAAATCATCAAATCTTGTAATATCATCTGTAAAAGGTTTGACCTTAACCATTCCTTTAATTCCAAATGTATTAATAATTTGACCTATTTCTAAAAATTCTTGCATATAATACTCCTATTAATCAATAAATTCTACAGAAACTTTTTTGTGTTCTCTAGCACCAACTGATTTAACAACAGTTCTTATAGATCTTGCAAGTCTACCTTGTTTTCCTATTACTTTACCCATATCTTCATTTGCAACTTTTACTTCGTATACTATAGATTTTTCACCTTGTACTTCATTAACTTGTACAGCTTCTTTATTATCAACAAGATTTAAAATTATAGTTTCTATAATTTCTTTCATCTAATTTTCCTTTCCGAAAATGAAATTATTTTGCTGCATTTTCAATTAATTTTTTTACTGTATCTGTTGGTTTTGCACCATTTTT
>CAZHCX010000023.1:0-12552 GCA_964531445.1 uncultured Clostridium sp.
CAACAAATCATATGCTTTTTCGTAATTTTTATTTTCAATATATTTAAAATATGTACCCAAATATGTTTTTATCCTATCTGATTCTGAAGCTTTTTTTAATTTATTTATTAATTGTGTATTTTTTTCTTCTTCTGTTCTTGTATCTAACTCTACTTTATTAGTAGAGTTAGACATATTATTTTCAGTTGATTCAGGTGTCTTTGTTTTGTTTTTAGCACTAATATTATTTATTATATTTAATATAATAACAATAATTATTAATAATCCTATTATTAAATACTTTAATATTTTTTTCTTTTTTTCATCTATAGTATTACTCTGCATTCTCACTTCCCCTTCCTGAATAACTAATAAGCTTATCCATATAATTTGATGTATCAACAGCCCATTGTGCATCACAATAAGTTGGACCAATTTCAGAAATTGTGTATTTTCCAGCATTAAAGTAATAACTTCCATTAGCCATTAAATCAGCAAATCCACTAGTACCTTCAATTGCATCTGCATAAGAACTATATTTATTCCAAAGAGAACCATTAAATGCAAAGCCACCGTTTTTACTACCTTTTATACTAACCCAATTATATGCGTTTTGTACTAAAGATGTATTTGCTTCTCCTGCACTACTTTCTGTAATTGTGACTGCAGCAGCAAATAACGGATCAACACCATATCTTGTTTGAATATTATAAAATGCTTGTACATTATCTATTAACTTTTGTCCTGTTCCAGTTTCATTTTTATATTGTGTAAATATATTTCTTAATTCTTCAACAGTATATTTTATTCCTGTAATTTTTACGTTATGATTACTTAAAGTTTCTGTTGTATATGAATTTTTTACTATTGCTCCATTTTCATCTCTTAATGTTAATTTTAAATCTTGTACAAGAGTCTTTCCTAAACCAGCTCCTTGCATTAATTGTTGATCAACTGATACAGAATCGTCAACATCAAATCCGGCAATCAATATTGTATAATTGTCAAATTCCTCACCTGGAGCTATTATTTGAATACAAACACTGTCATCTGTCCTGTAAGTTATTCTTCCATTTATAGGCATTACAACATTTAACCCTACTTGAAATCCATCTTCTTGTGTAGGCGGAATATATGCTTTTATAACACTATCGTCACCTTCTGTTAAAATTTTATCTTCTGCATTATAACCTTGAATTACTCTTGAAAATAATTGTTTTTTCAACGTTGTTTGAGTTGATTCTTGAAAATAAATGCCATGTTGTAACATTAATTCTTTATACATTCGTATAATTGATTGTGCATCTTCTCCTTGAATTTCTTCCAGCATTGCTATTGCATCAATTGCTGTATTTTCAAAATTAATTTTTTGTGGTCCTTTTGGAGTACCAGATCCATCATAAATATAATAATCATTTCTTAAAAGTGCATTTATTTTTTCTCCTGGTGTACCAACTGGTTTTCCATCACTAATTTGAATAACTTTTCCTCTTGTAGTTTCTTCTGTATATATAGTTCCTAATTGGCTTGCTCTAGTAACTCCTGAGCCATCATTACTACCAGCAGAATAAATTCCTGTTGTTGTTTGAGCTCCTTGTGATGTATCCCATTTATAACATCCCTTAAATGATATATCTTGATACCAATGATCTTTTACTTGTAAAATTATTGGAACATATTTTGTAAAATCATTTGTTTGTGCTTCAACAACTTTATTTAAAACTTCTACAATATCTCCTCCAGTTACTGAACCATCCGGATCAAATGCAGTTTCTATTTTCTTTGGGATTGAACCATCCCAGAACCATCCTTTACTATTATCATAATAAGCATGATTATTAGGATTAATAAAATCGAAATCATTTGATTGACTTCCTATATCAGTATAAACATCTCCAGTATCTACATCAATTAATCGATAAAAAACTTTTTTTTCTGTTTCATAAAAATCAGTTGCTATTGCCAAATTCTTAAAATAATCATCTTCATTAAATAAAAACTTCCAAATAAAATCCATATCAGCATAATAATACAGAATTCCACCCATATTAAGTACACCATACCCATAAGATGTATCAGTTGTTAATAAAAAAGATTTTTCTTTATACCTATTTACACAATTCATTGCAGAATTATCAGAATTAACTAACTTTTCTTCATCATATATATACCAATCTTTTCCATCTTCTTTTTTTAATTTGTTTAAATCAAAGCTATTACCTGAACCATTATTATTATACTTATCTACTCTATTAAAATTATCTATTAAATCTCCTGTTTGTTCAAAATAAGAAGAAAATATATTTTTTAATTCGTCTATTTTATCCATTTGATCACTATTATAATTTTCCGGACTTGAAAAACAAAACGTATAATAAGAATGTTGAGCTGTTTGAACTTCCTGAATATCAGCTATATTATTTTCAAATAATATTTTTATTATTTTTATTATATATTCTGTTTTATTAAGCCTAAGCAATTGAGATCTCTGATGTGTCTCGTTTGACTTTTGATCCATTTTATCAAGACTTGGTGGAAAATGATTATTTTGAATTTCATACTTCAAATCTTTCTTTTTTAATTCAAATATATAATAATTTCCACCACTGTCTTTATAATCATAATGCTCTGGTTTATGTTCCTCATCATAAACACTTAATTCAAACGCAGGTATAAACTGGCCTATATCAATTTTCTCATTTCCTCCATCTGTTATTTCTTCTAATTCAGCTTTTAATTCATCAATTTGATTTTGAACAGTTTGGGAATTATATGGTATTACATTTTCCATAAATTTTTCTCTAGTTGCATCAGGAGTATATCCTAATATAACTTTAGCATTATATTCAGACAAAGAGGATTCAGTTTCATTAGAAGTAGCACCTGTCAATTTCCAATTTGTAGTCTCTTTCTTCTTTACATAATAATATTTTTTATGTCCATCCAAATTTAAATATAATTTCATTTTAAAAGTATTTCCTGTAGTTTTTAGCAAACCAAACTCTACCATTGTATCTTCTGCACCAATTCCAGCAACAGAGGCTGCAAAATCAGGTGCCATAGTTGATAAATGGTTTGTTAATGATAATTGTAATGGAACACCATATTGAGATACCCAACCATCTAAACTATATTCATAATATGTTTTTCTAAACCATCCATCATCTGAATTTTCTATAGTCATTGTTTTATTCTCTCTATCTATAGAAACTCTATCAAAAATTCCTCCCCATGTTTCAGCTCCAGCAAACTCATCTGAAACACCAGACGAATTGTCTATATCTACATATTGACTTACACCAGAACCACCCTTTTTAAAAGAAATTAGTCCTGATCCCTCTTTTGTATTGTTCATATTTAAAATTTTTTTAGCCCTATTATCAAGATTTGTATTAAAATTTCTAACCAAATATACAGCATTTCCTGCTGCCAAATATTTTAATAAGTATTTACTAGATCTAACAAACTCAATTTCACCATCTTGATTTTTAGAAAGAATTATTTTCCCTCTTAAATCACTTTGTGAAGGTAAATCACTTTCTGTATATTTTTGAGATAAATATACTTCTACATACTCTTTACTTGGATCCTCAGCTTTTCTTTCGGCTATCGTTTTTGTACTAAAATCTCTATAAGTTGGAGCTTCATTAACATCATCATCATTCCACCAATCTGATAAACGAGCCTTCCAACTATCATCATTCACAGCAGTAACAACCTGTTTTACTTCTTTATCTAAAAAACCATATCCATTTAAATCATATCCCATTTGGTCTAGATACTCAGCAGCATCTATCATATCTTTCTTACTTACTAATATGGTTGCCGCATTATTTCCATTTATAGTTAAATTAATTTGCTTCCTTGCACCATTAATTACATCTACTATTTTTCCAACAACCATACCAGGCATTCCGATAAAGAAAAACAATATTCCAATTACTATAATAATTATAATAATTATTATTATTACAATTCCAAAAATACCTATGCCTGCACCCGCTGCCGCACCAGCACCTGCTGATCCTGCCCCAGCAGCAGCTCCAGCTCCAGCCGATCCTGCTCCTACTCCAGTTCCTGCTGCACCTGCTCCAGCGCTACTTGCTCCTGTAACTCCAGAACCTGCTCCACCAATACCAGGAGGAGGTGTTGTTCCACCTCCCGATGGAGTTGGCTTACCTCCAGGTCTTGGATGTCCATTTCCTACACTTGAATTTCCATTATTTGCACTTGAAGTAGGATTTCCTGATGAATTATTATTACCTCTTGCTTGATTTCCCGCGTTTTCACGATTTCCTGAAGAATCATTATTTTTTTCATTCCTATTAGATGATTCCTGATTCTCTCCATCTTTTTCATTATTATCTTTATTATTGTCTTTGTCATTATTTCTATGGTCTTTTTGTTCATCATCACTGTCATCATAATCGTCACTATCATTGTCATCGTCATTGTCATCATCATTGTCATCGTCATCATCATTGTCTTTAGATTTTCTATCACTACTTTTATTATTATCATCTTCATTTGCAAGATTTTCATCATCTTCCTCTGTATCTTCTTTTTGTTGACTACTTTTTTTCTTTTTTTCTTCCTCTTCTTCCTCTTCTTGCTGTTTTCTTAATTTTCTTTTTCTTTCATCTTCTTCTTCTTGCTCTTGTTTTTTCTTATTTCTATTTCTTATTTTCCATGATAATTCACTTGCATTACTCTCTGTACTCAAACGTAATCACCTCCAAGTTCTCTTTTATATATTTGCCTCTGTAAATTTCTTTTTAATTTCTTTATTTATAGAATCATTTGTATGTTCTCCTATAGATGCCATATTCATTTTTGCTTCATATACTTCTTTTGCTAATTTTTTCATTTCTTTATTAGACATTTCTCTATATTCATCAGATTTAATATATGATTTTCCTTGATATGTGTCCATTCTGCCAATTAAATAATCCATATCAACCTCAACCTCTTGAGTTGTTTTTCCTGATGAATTTTTATAATTTCTAGCAGCATTGACAACGTTTCTTGCCCTAATATCAATAGCACTTTGTACTGCACCCATTTGAACATCTTCAAGCTTATCCATTGTTCTAACATCAAAATCTTTAAATCCATTATCTTTATACATATCTCTAGTTGATTGTAATGCCTTAGCAAGTTTAATTTCATTTGGGTCAGATAATCTATTTGCATTTGCTTTTAACAAATCAATAGATTTATTATATAATTCTTCGTCAGACATATCTGTATGTTCCATTTTATAACTTTGATATGCTGATGCAAGTATTTTATCTTGTGTTCTCATCTTTCCTTCTTGAATATCCTCAGCAGTTGCATCTTTTATTTTTCTTGTAAATCTATTTCCACCATACGCACTTCCTGCCATAAATCCTGTTACTACATTTCCAGTTAATCCTGTAACAGCAGCTCCAAGCATGACTCTTGTTAATCCATTTGCAGTTGCTGTCATTGCTCTAATAGACATATTTTTTGCAGCGTTTCCAAATGTTGCAGCTTTATTTGCATTAATTTCTCGCAATTTATCTCCAACTTTTTCTTTATAATCACTAGCAGCTCTACTAAATGCACTTCTCCTTGGCTGAAATGTCTGAGTTGGTGTTGGTGTCGTTGGTGTTGGTGTCGTTGGTGCTGGTGTCGTTGGTGTTGGCGTCGTTGGTACTGGTGTCGTTGGTTCTGTTGTCGTTGGTTCTGTTGTCGTTGGTATTGGCGTTGGTTCTGTTGTCGTTGGTGTTGGCGTTGGTTCTGTTGTCGTTGGTGTTGGTGTCGTTGGTGCTGGTGCCGTTGGTGTTGGTGTCGTTGGTGCTGGTGCCGTTGGTGCATTTCCTCCAACCGTTGGAACCGGTTTACGATGTACAGTATTTGAAGGATTGCTTTCTGCTTGTTTTTTTGACTGTCTCATAGCACTTACTTTTGAGAACATTTGCCCCGCAACAGCACCAGCTGCAACAGCGCCTTCCAAACTTTTTGCCTTTGAAAATCCAAAAATATTTCTTACAATATCCTCTGCTTTATCTATAAATAAAATTGCTAGAATAGCAAATACTAAATTGGCAACTGTTCCACTAGCATACAGAGATTCAACTGCTGCAGATACAAAAACTGCATAAATTATACAATGAAATGGTTGAATTAATATATTGTAAGCAAATTCTTTCATCCAAGTATCTAATGCTTGTGATTTACCATCACCTATTTTATCAATTGAATATGTAATTGTAATTAACGGTGAAATAACAATCAAAAATCCAGTTATAAATAGACGTTTCATATACATTATTAGTAATTTTAAAGATGATGCAATTAATAAAATATATAATAACAATGCTCCAATTCCCTTTATAAAGCTAGGAGAAAATGTCATTGTAAACATTTCTGAAGTCCAATCACTAATAACAGAACCATTTGAATTACTTAATGCAACATGAATAATAGATACAAGCGCATTGTTAATATTTATAATTATTAATATAATATAATGTAAGAAAAACAATACTGCAAATCCAGTTGTCCAATCAACCAACATTTTTTTATATACTGCTTTTTCCTGTGCAACAGAAGAAATTGCCATTCTAATACCTATATAAATCAAAACTGCTAATGATGCCACTATTGACAAAGTTCTTAAGGCATAATACCATTTGGCAATATTTTGTCTAAAACTATCTATTAATCCATCTCCTGTATTCAAATTAAAGAAATTAACACTTACTAACTCCATTCCACTAACTGAACCAGAAAATATTATATCTTCAGGAGTAAGAACTGCTCCAGCACCATTTCCAAATAATCTGGTCATAATTACTTGAACAACATACAATTGAGCTGAAACAATTGCTCTAGGTATCCAAGTTAATACTCCAACAATACCGTCAAGTGCATCAATAACAAGTTCTGAACCACTATCAAATACATTTAATGCACCATCAACATCGACAGCAGAAGAAATAACAGGAAATATTAAATTAAACAACATTATTAATATAAACATACTAATTATACTAATTTTAAAATTTCTTTTCATAATTTTTTTATCCTTTCAATTGACTTTCATAATATTTTAATTTTTCTATATCTTTCATTAGTTTCTTTACATCTTCATTATCCATGCTGCTATTTTTAAAACTATTATTATAAGTCGTAGCAGTCTCAATAATAGAAGCAACATCTTTATATTTTAAGCTCTTGATATATTCATCTACACTTATTTTATTAAGCTTCTTTTCTTCTTTCATTCTATCTTCTATTACCTTTTTCACATTTTGTTTTACTTGTTCATTATTCATATCAGTAACCTTAATATTATCTACAACTTTATTAATCTGTAATAAATTCATATTAGAATTTGAATTTTTTATTTTATTTTCTAATTCTTTATTAATTTTTATAGATTTATTAACATTTGTTTTTACTATTTCTTCTTGTTTATCAAATGATAATGATTCATATTTTTGTTTTATTCTAGCATCTGTTATGTCTTTTTTCTTAACTCCTTCATCTTTTGCTATCATATTCTTAATTGTTCTATCCATATTTCGTTTGAATTTTGCTTTATCAAATTCAACATCTTTTCTATTATATTGAACATTTTTAGTAACATTTTCATAACCATCACTAATACCCATTCTTATTTTTAAATTAATTTGTCCACTTTGTTTATATAAAGCATCACTTATTTTGCCATTTGATACAGTATAATTTGCTATTTCAATCATTTCATCCAACTGTTTAATATTAATATTTGGTTTTTCACGTAATTTTTCATACTGTTCATCAATACTTTCTTGTAATTTTTTAATTTTTCCTTCATATAGAGCATCGTTCTGAGCATTTTTTAAATCTTCTTTATAATCAACTGCTTGTAATTTAACATTTTTAATTTTAGAATAAGCTCCAGCCGTTGCTATATCTTTCATTAATGTACTTATTTTTTTATCTGAACTATAATTTTTATTATGTTTTACATATCCATTTATTCCTTTATCAAAATTACTTTTAGCATGTGCTGCAACTGCTAATCCTTCTCCCATTCCACTTACCACAGCAACAGGAATTGCAGTAGCAGCTAGTCCAGCACCTTTTACAGAACTTAAAACTTGATTCATCATATCTTTTCTATATTGTTTTGTTATCTTAGCTTGTGCTTCAAATTGTTTTTCTACATCTTTTGCAATTTGATCTTCATCAATATTAAAGTAATTCATCATTTCTTTTTCATTTAGTCCACTAAATTGTCTTTCTATTTCTTCTGTTGCTTCCTTTTGAGCAACATTAGATCTAGCCTCTAATTCTAAATCATCTTTTAAATTATCAGACTTTATTCCAACAAGCATTTCCGCTTTATTTCCATATTTTTTATACAAGCCTTTACTTTTTAAGAAATCAGAATATTTTTTATCTCCATAACTAATTCCTTCTGCTTTAAGTTTATCTTTTTCTTTCTGACTTATATCATTTTTTGCAAGTTTTGTAACCTCTTGATCAATATATTTTTGTTTATTTTCATTAAACAATCTATCCTTTTCAGCATCTACTAATTGTCTACTAATACTACCTAATTTACTATTTTTAGTTTTATCAATTAATTTATTCATATTTTCTTTTATTTCAGTATTTATAACTTGATCTTTTAACTTATTAATTTTATCAAGCTTTCTATACATCTTAGTTCCAGAAGCAAGATCTGAAATAGGCTTTGTTATTGGTTTTGTAATTTTTCCTAATGGTTTAACATTTGCTTTAACAAATTTCTTTGTCAGACCAGGTGCAGCTGTTATTGCAAGTGCTGTTTTAGCAACATCTTTCATTGAACCAGATTTAATTCCAAATATTGACTTAAATATTGATTCAGCCTGCAACATAAAGTTAATTAATAGTAATGCAAAAACAACTCCTATAAATGATTCTCCTGCTATATTAAATGCTAAACTCATAAATAATCCATATAATAAAGCATGTACACTTTGCACTATAACATTAAAGAAATATTCTTTAAACCAATTATTAAATGACTGTGACTTATTATCTTTTATTTTGTCTATTGAATATAAAACTCCCATAAATGGTGCAGCAAAAGTTAAAACTGCAACAACCATAAAACGTTTTATATATACAAATAAAAATCTTACTAATAAATAAACTAATATCATATATAATAATAACGATCTCCATCCAACGCTTGCCTTAATTGTATATGATTGAGCTCTTACAGTATCATATAAAGATTCCTCAGCACCTGCAAATGTACCATGAATAATTTCAATTAATGAGCTATTTAATTTTAAAATTGCTATCATTAAATAATGTATACCAAAAACTATGGCAAAACTTACTACCCAACTTATAAGCATTTCTTTATATTTTGCTTTCTGTTCTGGAATTGTTGTAAGCGCAATTCTAATTCCAATATAAATTAATGTTAACAATAATAATATAATTGATAAACTTCTAATAATATAATACCATGCCGCAATGCTTTCTCTTATAACATATAAAACACTATCTTGTTCTATTGGTTGACCACCCGGTGTTTTATAATTAAAGAAATCTACATCTAATAATGCAACTTGATTATTAACTAATTTTTCTATTGTAAAACTTGCATCTTCTCCTGTTGTCCATCCTATAATTCCATTAATAGTAGTTTCAATTAAATTTGTCCATCCAATAAATACCATTCTTATTAAATATGTTGCAGCTCCAATAAACCAATCCAATAATTCTTTTAACATATTTAATAGCCAGTTAAAATCATAATCAAAATAATCGAACCTTCCTCCTCTAATTCCGTTATATCTAAAATTAGTTTCTGTTTCACTATCAATTTGAATATCTGTCCATTCATAATTTTCACCATTTGGCCAAACATAATCTGAATATCCTCTTACTGATGACACATTCATATCTAATCTATAAACTTCTGAAAATCGATTATTTCCAGATATAACTACACCATTTTCTGGAGAACTAGCTTCTGCAACTTTACCATTTCCAACATACAAAGCAACATGGCCACTTACCCACAATATATCACCAGGTTGAAGATCTACTTGTCCATAATTACCAACTTTTATTAAGTGCACATTACTGTGTGCATCTGAATAATAATCTCTAGTTGTCCATGTATTACTTACAACCCCATTATTATAATTAGCAAATATAACACCTGTAGTTTCCTTATAAACAAATGCAACAAACGAAGAACAATCAAATGCCAATTTATTTTCAAATGAAGCATTTACTTCATCAGCACCACTATGAGATGAAAAAGTGTTATTATATCCTTTATTTCTATTATCCTGAGAATAAACTAATAAATTATTATTATTACCATTTGTAACATATCCAATTGCAAAATTTGCAACAGTTTGTTGTTGTTCTGGTGTTAATCCTGCTTTTACTTTAGAAGGAAATATAATAAACGCACTTGCAAAAACAATAATACATATTAAAATATTATTTAATTTAATCTTATTTTTCATTTATTTTATTTCCCCCTTTCTTTTAACTATTTATTTCACTAAACATAAACGCTCTTTGTATTTCTGAATTAAATACTAAATCTTCATTTACTTTTACAAATGTATATTTAGGCATAGTGTAATCTTTATTATCTTTAATATCTAAGTAATTTACCCCTTTTTCTAAATCACCAATATAATTATTATATAGGATAATTCCATTTTCACGTCCAATATTAAATTGTATTTGTACTCCTCTTAAAGCATATTCAATATTAATTTTTCCATTTTCAACACTAAATTCATTATAATCGTTCCATAAATCAGTAATTGATGATGCTAATTTTCCAGAATTTTTGTCTTCTCTAAAATTTTCAATTATATTTAAAAATTCTTCAAATTCTTCTGTATATTTTTCTACTCTATAAATAGAAACAGTATTATTTATAAAAAACACATATACCTCATTTCCTTTATAACCAACTATATCATCATACTCATAATATGGATTTCCTAATTCTTTTTCTATATCTTCTTTTGATGTTTTTACATTTAATCCATTAATTATATTTTCATCATACTTTTCGTTAAAAACAATATTATAAACCTTATTTCCGCATGTTTTTACCATATATTTATCATAAATATCATATTTATTTTTTACATTTATTTTTTTATCAAATTTTACTTTTCCTGTTTTCCAATTTTGCTCAATAATATTTTTTAATAAACTAGATTGTATTTCAAAATCAGTATTTTTTATTTGATCATAATTTTGCAATTCATTTTTAGCTTTTAAATTTTCAAAATAATTTTCTTCTCCATTATAATAAACATTATTAATTGTTTTATTTTCTTTATTACAAACTACAGATATAACTAATTCTTGTTTCTTATCTATAATTCTAAAATTATTATAATTTAAAATTTTTGCAATTATTTCAACAGCATCATTATACATTACATCATTTATAGTATTACTTTCGTGTGTCTTCTCTTTAAATTGTACATATATATCTTCAAATATATCTTTTTCTTTTGAGTATTCCTCTTTTACATATGTGTGTCCAGCATATACTACATACTCTCTAACTGATTTAAAATCATCTGATGTTATATATTGATTGGCATTAATATCTTTTTCAAAACTCTTTTTTTCTATAGCTTTTCCTAAAAAAATTAACACAATTAATATTATAAAAAAACCTATAGAATAATAAATTATTTTTTTTAAACCAATTTTGTTTATTAAATTTTTAATAAATTTTATTATTTTTTTAAATTCATTTTCCATATTTTATCTTCCAACCAAATCCATAATTTTTTTATGACTTACAGCACTATCTTTCATACTTTGTACAGTATTACCATTTTTAACACGTAATAAGTTTCTTATTACTCTTTCTCCCCTAGACATTGTTGCTAAGAATAAAGCTGCTAATATTGGAGCCTGAGTTATTATATTTGATGCAATAGACATAAATATCATATATAATACACAATGTATTGGTTGCATAAATATATTTAAGCTAAATTCAGTCATCCAAGTTTTAAAAGAAGACGCTTCTCCATCATCAGCTTTATCAAATGCATATTGAACTAAAACCAAAGGTGCAATTACTATTAAAAAACCTGTTGTAAACAATCTTTTAAAATATATCCAGAAAAATTTTAATTGATAAAAAACAATTATCCAATATAATATTGCACCCAATACAAAAGACCCCATTGCAGTAGCTGACGCACCAGATGCACTAGATAGTAAATCCTCTTCAATCTGCGTAATATTCCCACCACATAGTGATATCATTATGCTTTCACACAAATCCATTACTATTTTAGAAATTTCAAGCATTGTAACCATTATATATGGAAGTAATAACAATAATGCAAAACTACTTGCCCATCCTATTAATATTTTTTTATATTTTGCCTTATCCTCAGCAACTGAAGATATTGCAATTCTTACACCTGCATAAATCAATACTAATAATAAGAAAACAACTGCTACATTTCTTAATACATAATATACTTTTGAAATTTGATTTTTTATAGCTATTTGTACACCTTGATCATGTGAGTCAGTTGTAAAAAA
>CAZHCX010000023.1:12576-17407 GCA_964531445.1 uncultured Clostridium sp.
TTTTATTAAAAACTAATTTTTGAATTGAAAATCTTTCTCCATACTGTACATCAACTGATGTACTAGGTTCATTCTTTGATACAATATTTAAAATTATTCTAGTATACGAAGGTACTAAGTTAGTCATTTTTACGAGTGATTTTATAACAGAATTGTATGTTCCTTTTGTTATACCATACCCGTTTATTTCCATTGCTTCCAACAGATGATGAACCATTTTCAGAATCATTCATATAATCATCTTTATTTATTGTCATATCTCCAGTTTTTGATTTAACTGTATCACTATATGCTAATACATAATTAGGAAGAAAAACGCTAATTATAATTAATAGTATTATTAAAATAGCTTTTATTCTTTTCACAGCATTATCCTCCTTTATTTTTAACAATATTATTTAGGTTAGTTTCAATAAATTCAAATTCTTTTCTAGTCGGTTGAATAGAAATAATTGCGGAATCATTACCAACTTTAAGTAACCCTTCTCCTCTATTACAAGTAATTAAGAAATTTGCCTCACCTTCACTTAGTTTAAAAACTTCCTTAATATATTGTATTTCTGATTTATCTTGTGCTAAAAATAATTTAGTGTCAGATGAAGTTAAAACAGCTTGTACTTCAGGTTTTTCATAAAAATCTTGAAATTTTTGTGACATAACCGCTAAAGAAACATTTCTTTTTCTTGCACGTCTAGCCATTGTATTTAAGAAATCTACAGCTTCTGGATATGGTAATAACATCCATGCTTCATCTATTAATACTCTCTTTTGTGTAGCTTTATTTTTATCTTCACTATTTTTCTTTACATACTTTTCCCAAATCCATGATAATAAAATCTGTTGTGCTAGTGGTCTCGCAAATCTTTCTTCTAGTTGAGAAATATCCAAGTTTATAAATGGTACATTATCAAGTAATTCAAATGTAGATTGTCCATCAAAATATGCCATTTGTCCATCATATTCTCTGACGTACTGTTTCATAACTTTTATTAAATAACTGTAATAAAATCTATAATCAGAATTATCGTTTTGTTTAGCTTTATTAACAATTCTTTTATACCACGAACCAATCGTAGGCATTTTTTTCTTTCTTCTTCCTAAATAATTATTTCTTATCATATCTAAAGAATTTGAATTTTCATATAAACTATTTATATCATTTGTTATTCCAAGACTAGCATACTCTTCTGCTACCGTTTCCGCAATAATTTGTTTTGTTAGCTCATTTACTTCTTTACTTCTTGTACTACCTCTTGCCATTGTAAGCAATGCTTGTGTTACATCCTCTACTTTATTTTCTACATTTAATACAACTCTCTCTTTTCCCGTTATTTCATCTTTTATAGTTTCAGATTCAATATCAAAAAGATTTATAATTGTATTTGAGTTCGGACTTATTACAACATTTATACCTCCAAGTGCTTCAGCAACTATTCCATATTCGCCTTCAGCATCAAGAGCTAAACTTTCTATTCCCATCAAAACAGCCGATCTTGCCGTAATTGTTTTTATTGTTACACCTTTACCAGCACCAGATTTACCAAATATAACCATATTATAGTTTGTTAATGTTGGGCTAAAGTTATCAAACAAAATTGGCAATCCTGTTTGAACATTAAATGCTATTGGTATACCTTTTTGATGTCCAATTTCTGATGTAAAAAACGGAAACACTGTAGACATTGAGTTTCTATCAAAGGTATGACTTTTATTTAATTTATTATCACAAAACGGCATATTACTTTTAAATGCTTCTTCTTGCATTGCCCATGCTGGTTTAACATCAATCATAGTTTTAGACATCTCAGCTGATAATAATTCTGTATATTTATCTAATTCATCTATATTATAGGCAAATAGTGTACATATTACTGATGCTTCATATAATTTATTAAAACCAGCTGCAATTTGATCTCTTAATTCTTCTGCTTCCATTCTTTTTTGTTCAAGAATTCTTTCTCTATTTATATCTCCCCTATTTAATGCAACAATTCTTTCTGATTCAAGCTCATTTATTGTTCTATTAAGTTCAGTCTGTGAAGTATTTTCACCTTTTGGAGATATAAAAACAGAAATATTTGCATCACCAAATGTGTACATTCCTCTTAAAAAATCAGGAAAAGTACACATTCTTGGTATTGCAGCAACAACCATGCTTCTTGCAAATCTATTTTTTGAAGATGCAATTTCTATATGGTTTATATTAGTTGTATCAATACCAGCAGGCGCAATTAAATCTTTTAATGTTTTTCTTTTTATTAAAGATTTTTTTTCTTCTTTAATTGATTTTTCTGAATTATTATTATCATTCATCTTTTCCACTAACAATTACCTCCCAAATTTATCTATTGTATCTTTTTAGTTTTCCCTCTTTTTGAGGAAGAATTTTTTTGTTCTTCTACCTCGTCATTTATAATTACTTCTTTAGTATTTTCATATAATTCATCACTCATTTGATTTTTATATTCATCTATTATATCTAGTGCTTTTTGTTTTATTTTTTCTTTATTTCTTATTTTTTCATCTGCTAACGTAATACTATCTGCTGCTAAATCAACTGCATTTTTCTCTATCATCTCATCTATTACTTCTTGTCTTTTCTTTATAACATCTCTTCCTGTACTATACAAAGCATCATATTCAGCATCTAAAGCTCTTGATAATCGCATAATTTCTGATTCATCTCTATTATAAGCAACATACAACAATTCAGATAATTCTTCTGAGTCTAATATTTTTCCAATTACACCTGCAGATCCTAATGATCTTAATATAGTTTGTGTTCTGGTATATAATTCAGAAAAACATAAACTATCAATTTCTTCTTTGCTACTTGTTTCTTTTTTTTCTATTTCAGAAGCATAATACGAAACAACAACATAAGTTTTTTGTTGCAAAACATTTCTATTAGTACTTAATCTTGTAATATAATCAGCTATATCTGCACTATATTCTAAAACATTTTGTTTTCTTACTAATTCAAACTTTAATTTATCATATGATTCCATATCACCATTATTTTTAGCGATATTCATATCACTATTTGTTTTTTGAATATCTTTTTGCATATTAATTAATCTATTTTTATATTGATCAATTATACTTTTTAAATCTAAGCTTGTTGTTTGCACATATAATTGTATTGGAAATCTTAATGTATTTAAAAATTGTACAAATCCTGCTTCAACTGAATTTTTTTCCTCTTCTGACATTAAATCGTAATTAACACCTCTACAATTTATTACCATTATATATTGATTTCTATTTTTTCTTATAATCATATTATCTTTTACTTCATCAAATTCCATAAAATCATATACAGATTTTTTATTGTTTACTGTTTGCTTTGTAAGTTCTGTTTTATTTTTTTCAGTTTTTTTTCTTTCTTTTTTGTTATTTTTTAATAACAATACAATGTAAGCAATTGATAATACCATTACTAGGGCTATAAGTAAAATCATTATAATCATTAAAATTTGTACAGTTTCCATTATTTATCCTCTCCTTCAGATTCTTCTTTTGTTTGAACATATGTATATATATTCTTTTTTTGTTGAAATTTAAAATATCTTAAAATAATTTCACTTAATGGTTCTCCGCCTATTCTTTTTGTAACAGGTATTCCTGAAAGTGTTGGTATTTTAATCATTCCTATTCCATAACCAATTATAGCTAAAAATATTAATAATACAATTCCTACTTTTTTCAAACCAATCATAGAAAGAATAAAGTATAGTACTACTCCAATACCTGCACCAATTAAAGTTGTTATTAACGCTTTAATTGTAAAAATATATAAAATTCTTGATTCACCTTTTACATTACGTGGTATATAATAAGTTCCCATTTTGTATTCCTCCTAACTATAAATCGTTAAAAAATGTATATAACGTACTCCATATAAATTGTGCACCAAATATAACTATAGTCGCTACAACCAAACCAATTAATTGTGTTTTTAATTGTGCTCTTTTATCTGGAGTAGCTGCCATATATTTTATCCCCATAATAGCCGTTGCGACAACAATAACAACTAAACCTACTGAAACTAAAATTCTAGCAATTGGAATTATAATATTAGCTAAATCGTCATCATTAACTGAATAATTATTTTTGCCAGATTGTATAAATTGTCTGCCTTTATTTATTACATCATCTGAACTTGGGTCAGCAGCCAATGATAAATTAGGCATGAATATTGCAACAATTAACATTACATAAAATATTACTTTTAAAATTTTTTTCATTTTATTTCCTCTTTCTTATATATTAATATCATTTATATTATATCACTAAATAGTGTTTATTTTCAACTGTTTTCAGCACTTTTCACAATTGTTTTTTATTTGTAATTTATTTGTAATATTTGTTTTTAAAAATTTATTACGGAAATAAAGCTTTTTATCTTTACATAATTTTTTTATTTTTAAATTTTTACAAAATTTTTACATAAATTTTATAGATAAATTTCTTATTTTTTATATTAAAATTAGCACAAAAAAAGAAATAGAGATTAATTTTTCTCTATTTCATACTTTTTATACAGTACCTAATTTTTGAGCAAAATCTATTACAATTTTTATTAATGTTGCTCCTCCAAATAACAATACTGCCCCTATAACATACGGAATAAACTGTTCCTTAATTTTTGCCTTTTCTTCAACACTAGAAATCATATATTTAGTTCCCATAATAGAAAGCGAAATTACAGCAACTCCCATACCAATAACTTGTACAATTCCTAAAATTTTTCCACTCATAGTAAATATTTGCGTTGTATCATTTGAACTCTGATATATATTTGAATATTTATTTGTATAATTTTGTTCAT
>CAZHCX010000024.1:0-16943 GCA_964531445.1 uncultured Clostridium sp.
CAATTTTGCCGGCACAACACCTGCAATTACTGTTAAAGCAACACTTAGAACTACTAAAACAACCCCTGCACTTATTGGTAATTTGGCTATTCCAGATACTTTTAAAGCACTTTCTAATGCTGAATTTACCGGTATACAAAGTAATACTGCTACACCTACACCTAAAAGTCCAGATAAAAATCCTTCTATAATTGTTTCTGCATTAAATACTCTTGATATATCTTTTTTACTTGCACCAATTGCTCTTAAAATACCAATTTCTTTTGTTCTTTCTAGTACACTTATATATGTTATAATTGCAATCATTATACTTGATACTATTAAACTAATTGCTACAAATGCAATTAAAACATAAGATATGATATTTACTATACTTGTTACACTTGAAATTAATACTCCAACCATATCTGTATAAGTTATTTTATCTTCTTCCTTTTTATCTTTGTTATATTCTTCTATTATTTTTTCTATTTGTTCTTTTGATGCAAAATCTTTTGGGAAAATATTTATACTGTCTGGGTTTTCTACATCTACAATTCCTAATAATTTTTTATTAGCTTCTAATGTATTTTTTGTAAATTCTTTTCCTGTTAATACATCTATTTTTTCATTTTTCAATTGTTCTTTTGCAATTTCTGAATTATTTATGTTATCAATTACATAGCTTGTTAAATCTGGTGTATATCCAATATAGCCGCTTTGTGCATTTTCTGTATCATCACTTACTTTTACAATACCAACAATTGTTAAGTCTGTTCCTTTATCTGCTTTAGCACTTACATAATCCATATCTAAAAATTTGTTAACCCATTTTGAGTTTTCTTTTTTGTAATAATCTGTTGCTAAAATTAATTTATATTTTTTACCAACTATGTCCTCATATTTAAAATGTTTTAAGTCCATTTTTGCATCTTTGTCTGTTTTTAATTTTTCTTTTAAATCATCAATTTCATCTCTGTTTGCTATATCTAATGAATACATTGTTGAAACTGGAATATTTCCGTTGTTATCAACTATTAATACTACTTCATTATAATTTTCCGGCATTTTTCCCTCAACCAAAGTGTATTGATTATTTAAAAATTCCTTATTTTTTGTTATTTCTGTAAATACATTTCCAACTTCTCCAGGATTCATTATAAATTGTTCATTTCCTGGCATTGCATATTCTTGTTCTTCAGTTAATGATAATGAGTTTGGGTTTACTTGGATATATTCATCTTTGTTTTTACTGTAGATTTGTAATTCTGTGTTATATGAATAACTTATGTCTGTTACATAGTCGTTTATGTTTCCGCCATTTTCATCAAGATATTTTTTCAAATCTTTTACATTGTTTTTTATTGTTGTTGATTCTGATGTTAATTTTAAAGCATTTGTAATATCATCTGTTGCAATAACATCTCCTTCTGCTTTTACTTCCTCTTCTTCTTTTCCTTTTGTTGTTGCATCAAATAGTGTTGACATATCTATTGTCTCTTTTTGAATTGTTATTGGGTAGCTTGAAAGTGTTTCTCTTTGCGTTTTGTTTATATAATCTTGAACACCTGATGATAGTGCTAATATTAATGCAATCCCTATAATTCCAATACTTCCAGCAAATGCTGTTAATATTGTTCTTCCTTTTTTAGTAAGTAGGTTGTTTAGTGATAATGATAATGCTGTAAACATTCCCATTGATGTTTTCTTTACTTTTTGACGTTTTTTAGGTTCTGTATTTGATACATATTCATCTGAATCTTCTAAAACATTACCATCTTTTACTTTTATAATTCTTGTTGCATATTTTTCTGCTAAATCTGGATTATGTGTAACCATTATTACTAATCTTTCTTTTGCAACATTTTTTAAGATTTCCATTATTTGTACACTTGTTTCTGAATCAAGCGCTCCTGTTGGTTCATCTGCCAAAATAATTTCTGGGTCATTTATTAAAGCTCTTGCTATTGCAACTCTTTGCATTTGTCCACCTGATAATTGATTTGGCTTTTTATTTATGTGTTCTTTTAATCCAACTTGCTCTAATGCTTCTTTTGCTCTTTTTCTTCTTTCTCTTTTTGATATTCCTGATAAAGTTAAAGCTAATTCAACATTTGAAAGTACTGTTTGATGTGGTATTAAGTTGTAGCTTTGGAATACAAATCCAACTCTATGATTTCTATATGTGTCCCAATCTCTGTCTTTGTATTGTTTTGTTGATACTCCGTCAATTATTAAGTCTCCACTTGTGTATTTGTCTAGCCCTCCAACTATGTTTAGAAGTGTTGTTTTTCCACTTCCTGATTGTCCTAGGATTGCTGCAAATTCTGATTTTCTGAAGCTTATGTTTATGTTGTTTAGTGCTGTTTGCTTGAATCCTCCTGTTTCGTATATTTTTGTGATATCTTTTAATTTTAACATTTTATCATCCTTTCTTTTTCGCTCATTATAATATCATATTTTTTTTGATATTGGATAGTGTTTGTATATAAAAAGATGATGAATCTTTATGAAAATTTTCATCATCTTTTATTCTTATTTACATTTTATTTTTAAAATGCAAAACATACACGAAAAGATACATCAGTAATAGCCCCTCCAGTAGCACCGACAAAATGCAAATATTCCTGAATTAGTTCCATGATTACAACTACCACTACGTATAAAAAACGGTGAATTTTTAAAAGGATATACTGTTACATATTTTGTACTCAAAATTTTATATCCGTTAACATTTCTTGATGTCGAAACAAATGAATTTTCATTTGCATCTTTTCCATTATCTAAGTAAGATACACCATCAGACAAATAACTAGCAACATATTCCCAAGAACAACCATTTAAATCATATATTCCTGTTTTATTCCCTGTTGAACTCTGTGATATGTTATTTATTGCCGTTTTTCCTTCTTCTCCTGCTGTATAAAACAATTTATTATTATTAATCGTAACTTCCGTTTTATTTCTTCCAAAATTACTATGTGTTAAATATGCCACTGCACCCCATTCACTATTTTTTAATAAATGACTGTTTAATTGTTTATTTCCATACTCATCTCAAACTTAGCAACCCAAATACCAGTAAGTTCCTTGTCCCAACCACCATTAACAAAACCAATTTTAGATTCGTCAGTAAAAGCTGGATGAACCATATAGCCAGTTGTAGTATCAATTGTTTCATTAACTATATCTTGTCTTTTAGCAGTTTGTTTAGTTCCATTAACATCATAATAAAAATTAGAAGTTCCCTCTAAAAAAACAACATCACAAGTTTGCGTACTTGAATTAATTCTATAAGCATATCTAGGAATCCACACCCACATACTTCCATCTTCAGTCTGAGCATTTGCCCATTTTTTAAAATTATAATCATACCAATCTTTATCATCTTTAGTAGTTTTTACTGCCTCTACCTCTTTACTATCAGTCGAATTAGTAAATTTAATTGGTGTCATACCTGTCAATAATTATGGTTCATTTGCAACATTATTAACCATTATTTGCCCCTCTAAAGTTTGCATATATTCACGTGTTGCCTGTTCCTCTTCCCTTTGTCTTTCCTCTGCTTTATCTTTTGCTTCTTGTGTCTTATCCAATATGCTTGTATTTGTTATAACCGAAATTGAAACTGATGCAAGAATCAACAAAATCACAATCGTAATAACAAGAGCAACAAGCGTTATTCCTTTATCATTTCTTTGAAAATTTTTAATCATTTGTATTTTCCTTTCTTTTCTAATTTATATAAATAATTTATCATAACACATATAAATTTTCAATAGATTCATAAAATTTTCTATTTATTCAAATTGACAATTTTAAATATTAAATATATATTTTATTCAAGAACAAATCAGAAAATCGTAGTTTTTTTGTAAATTTATTCTGCACCAAAATTATGAAATTAATTTTTTGTTTGCACCCAATGTTAATACATAAATAATCTTATATATGGGAAAGAAAGGAGAATATATTAATGGATGATTTAATAAACAAAGCTAAAAATGGTGATAAAACCGCATTTACATACTTGATACAAGACATACAAAATGATTTATATAGAATCGCCAAAACTCGCTTGAGTGATGATAATGATATTAGTGATGCAATACAAGAAACAATGATAAATGCATACAGAAATATCAAGAAATTGAAAAATTCTGATACATTCAAAAGCTGGATTATAAAAATATTGATTAATGAATGTAATAAAATTTATAAGAAAAAATTTAAAAACAAAAATATTTTTAATAAACTTATAAAAGAAACTCCCGATTATGGATCGGATAATTCAATTCAAAATTCTAATTCTAAAATTGATTTTGAATTGATGATAGATAAATTGAGCTATGATGAGAAACTGATTGTTACCCTGTATTACAACAGTAATTACTCGTGTAATGAAATAGCTGATATTTTAAATATGAATGCAAATACTGTTAAGAGTAAGTTGCTGAGAACTAAGGATAAGATTAAGAAATATTATAAAGGAGGTATTTATAATGGATAAAACATTTGATGAAATTGATAATCTGTTTTTAGATTATTTTAACGAAAATAAGGAAGTACCTTATTCAATTCAAAATACGATAAATCATGCTTTGGATTCTGAGAAAAAACAAAATAGTTTGTTAGAATTTATTAAAGCTTTAATAATTACTTTAATTGGAATTTTTACTGTTACAGGTGGATTGGTTTTTGCTAGAAAAATGGTTAATCATTATTTCAATAATAATGTTGGTATTGATACTGCTGTTCAGAATGGATATATTGAATCTGTTGATTCTCAATATGTAGAATCAAGCAATATAAAATTAAAGCTTAATAATTTTATGATGGATGATTGTAATATTAACTTTGATTTTGAAATATTACCTAATATAGATATAACAAATTTAGAAAAAATTAAATTTAACAATATATTAATTATAGATGAAAATAATAATATTTTATATAGCGATAATGATGATTTTATAATCAAATATTGCAAGGATAACAATATTATATATGATGCAGAAAAATATAACAAACAGTTTTTTAGTATTGGTTATAATCCATATATAAAAGAAAAAGATAATAAATCAGTAAATTACATATGTAATTTATATTCAAATAATTATCCACTTTCTAAAGAGATAAAAATCATAATTAAAAATATGTCTTTTATTTCAGATACTACTGAAACTATAGATGGAAATTGGGAAATAAATATAAAAGTACCTGAGAAATTCTATAATAGAAATTCAACTGATTACCATGTTACTTACTGCTCTGATCCTTCACTCAATGTGCTTAATGCAAAACTATATGATACATGTATGAAAATATCTTTTAATTTACCAATTACTGATAAAAATTATAGTAAAGCAATAATAGATACTCTTTCTTCATACGTTGACACTAACAATAACTACATTGAAATGCAAAATGGATTGAAAAATTTTAACAATGCATTAAATAGCGATACAACACTAAACAATCAAGTATTACAATTTGTTAAAAATTCTGTTACAAATCCATTTATTGTAAATGAAAATGAAAAGGAGTTTTATAGAACTACAAGCAATGATATGGAAAACTCTTATATTATTTTTCCTAATAATATTTTTTATATTGAAACTTTTTCATTAACCAAATATGAAGCAACCAATAAATTAAAATTATTTATTAATTATAATAATAAAATAATTAAAATTGATTTAGAAAACAATTAAAAAATCAAAGCTATATGTTTATTAATTTAGAATCATATAGATTTTATCTTTCTTATCTTTTTTATCTTTTTTATATTTTGCGTTTTTTGTATTTTTTTGTCGTATAATTTGTTTACACTTTGTGTGTTAAGATTGGAAAAGTATAGCATCAGAAAGGGGTATTCATTATGAGATTTTCAAAAACTTTTAAAAAATTATCTTGTCTTTTGTTAACTTTAATAACACTTCTGTCTGTATCAAGCACCAAAACTTATGCAGCTGGAATTGAAACATGGTATGCAGGTAATGTATACAACTCTACATATGTATTTAAAGACTGTAATTATACACCATATAAAACAATTGGTAGTAATGGAACATTATCTATACTTGGAAGTTTTCGGCGTGCTGATACTTCTACAAGTCAAATTAAGTTGACCATGAATGTTTACGACTATGATACAAAATCTCTTTTATCATCAGTAGTAATATATGATCAACATAATGATGCAGTAAATACTACTCAATTTGCAGCAGCACATGTTAACGTGCATGCTGGTCAGCGAATCCAAATCTTTGTAGATGCAAGTAGCGTAAGTAATCCTCCAGGATATTATCGGACCGCATGGATTACATACAGTGCTTACATTTCATAACAATCAGTAGCTTATAGGTCAACATACTTTTCTAATCTAAAATAAGGCATCACTTATTGATGTCTTATTTTATTTAATACTTCTTCAATTACTTGTTTCGGTTTAACTTCTGTTTTCTCATCAAAAAAGCCAAAATAATCCATTATAGTTTGTTTATCACAATCACAATTCATCATAACAGTTGCGTTATTAATATTACATTTAATATTATGAGCACTAACTCTATGTCTCTTAGCTATAACTGGATAAATATGAGTTTTCAAATTCTTATTATATAAGCTTTCATCTTTTGATAATAATACAATTGCTTCATAAAGATATCTTGTCCCAACAAATCTATCAGAAAACTTTAAAAATTTAAGTTCTTTCTTTACTTTTTCTTCAGTTCTCTCCTTCTCTTCTTCCTTAATCTTTGCCAACTCACTTATAGATTCCAATATTCTTTCAAAGCCTTCAAGTTTATTTATAAATGTGTATAAATATGGATTAGAACGTATTTTAGTAATAACATCATACTCATTTGATATTGCAATTATTGAACCATAATATTCTTCTAAATCGTTCTTTTTCAATTCATCAAGGAACTTCAAGCCATCAAATGTTTCTGAGTTAAAATCTAATAAGATGATATCAATATTCTCACCTTTATTTAAAATTGCATCTAACACCTCTTCTTCCTCTGTTGCAATTTTACACACTTTATATTCTGAACTGGCAGCCATTACAGCATTAATTAAATTTTTAGAATAGTATAAATTCCCTTCAACAATTAATATATTTATCATTTTTACCTCCATATATTATATAAGATTACACTTTTCATGTATTTGGGTGCATATTTATCAAAATTTTTAATTTTTTTGAAAAAAAGATAAAAAAAATAAAAAAGTTAATACTAACTTTTCTATTTTTACATATTATTTGTCAAATTCCCCATATTCACAACCTACATTTTTTGCTTCAATTTCATCAATCAATTTATTTATTCTATATAATTTAACAGTACCTACTCCATTTCCACCATTCCATAATCGATTATATCTTTTCTCTCCAGTTGGAGCTTCATAATTTATCCAAAGCATATCATTCTTCTCGCAAGTAATATCTGTAACCATTTTATTATTCCACGTTTTTTGTTCAACATGCCAAACAATTTGGGTATCTGTCTCTTTACAATCAAACTTAGTTCTTGTAAAAGTCCAAAATTTTGAAAAATTAAATTCATATCCTTTTCCTTCATACCAAAACGCTGATAATAATTTTCTATTTAATGCAATAGGACCAACTTTTGGTCTTCCCCCACCAATATCAAACACGCTATTCTCTAATTTTTTACCAGTCATTTTACTTGTCAAATTATTTGAAGAAAGCCATACCCAAGGTGATGTAAAGTTCTTTCCCCAATTTTTATCTGCATACCCATAGCACGTCTCAGGATCAACAATATATTTTTCTCCATCAACTATTATCTCTCCAGAATATTTTGTTTTCATACCTTCAGCATGCCAAAACATCTCAAAAGCTTGCATACTTCTAAATAGTTTTCCAGCTCCATACCCTACGTTAAAAGCAACTTTTTTATCAATCTTTAAATTCCAAGAAAATTCACCAAAATTACTCATATACTCAGGATGATTTCTACTATCATCTTCACTTAATTTTACATTTCCATAAGTTTCTTTTTCAGACATATAACAGTCGTTTGCTGTAATTGAATATGGTGCTTTTTTATATATTTTTATTTTATTCCAACCATAAAAATTATGAACCTGTTTTGCATTTTCTCCCCAGCAACCAACTTTAATCATTAAATAAGATGGTTTTATATTATTTTTCTTATTCTCTTCTAATTGTCCAAAAACAGGTTCATCTTTACCACTTGCTGGATTACAAAGAAAAAACTCAATAAAAAATGGTTTTTCTTTACCTGTTTTTTCATTATGTCCTGTAAAAGAATGCCACCACCAATCATATCCACACTTCGCTTGTCCTTTTGTAAGCATAAATTCATCTCTTGAAATATCACTTTTATTAAACATTCTAACTACCTCCATATATCTAATCTTCAACTTTTACTCCGAGTAAATACAATAAATCAACAGCTTGAAATTGACTAATTACAGCGCCTTTTATATCTTCTGGTGTTACTGCAATTCCCTCAAACTGGTATGGGTGGACCTGGTTATGGAATTAAAGGCGAGTTTAAAGAGAATGGTGTTGATAACAACATTTCACATGTAAGAGGTATTATTTCTATGGCTAGAAGTATGATGCCTAATAGTGCTGGTTCACAATTTTTTATTGTTACTGATGATTCTGAATTTTTAGATGGAAAGTATGCTGCTTTTGGTAGTGTTTTAGAAGGCATGGATGTTGTTGATAAAATTGTTAAAACTAGAGTTATTACTAGAAGTAGTTTTGGTGGTGGTAAGGATAGACCTGTTGAACCACCTGTTATGAAAAAAGTTACTGTTGAGACTTTTGGAGTTGAATATCCAGAACCAAATAAATTAATTTAAAACATTAAAGACAATGTATTTATAATTTATATACATTGTCTTCCTTATTTTTTATACCTAAATTTATAAAATAATATCTCTTTTTAAAAGTTTATTTTCAACTACACCCAATCCAATAAAAACACTATTTTCATCATAAATTTTATACACACCATCAGCATAATTTTGAGTAATCTTAACACCATTTAAAAAAAGCTCTAATTTTCTACTATTCAGAATAATTTTTTCATTATTTTCAAATAATTTTTCTATTGAAATTATTTTATTTTCAATATATTTTTCGTTATCAAAATTTGCTGTCAGTTCTTCAACAGCTACACTGTTTTCAATTTTAAAATTTCCAACTTGAATTCTTTTCAATTCTTTCATATATCCAACAGTATTCATTTTTTTTGCGATATCTTCACATAAACTTCTAATATATGTACCTTTACCGCAAAAAACCTCAAATTCAATTTGCTTTTCTTCTTTAGAAAAATTAATTAAATTTATATCATATATTTCTATCTGTCTTGGCTTAATTTCAACGTTTTGTCCTTTTCTTGCATACTCATATAATTTTTTTCCATTAACTTTAATAGCAGAATATATTGGAGGAATTTGTTCTTGTTTTCCAATAAATGTTTTTAGTATTTCATTTAATTTCTCTTGATTAAAAATACTTAAATCCATATCTTTTTCTTCAATTATTTTACCTTCCGAATCTGCAGTATCTGTTTTTATTCCAAGTTGAAGCTTAACCACATATTTTTTATCATGATTTATCAAATATTTTGAAAGTAATGTACCTTTTCCAACTAAAACTGGTAATACACCTTCAGCCATTGGGTCAAGTGTTCCTGTATGTCCAACTTTTTCATTAAAAAGTTTTTTTACTTTATAAACTACATCATGAGAAGTACATCCCTTTGGTTTGTTTATTATTACAATTCCGTTCATTTTTCACCTTTCTAAAATAATCTTAATATCTATAAATATAAAACTTTCTAAAAAACGGGATTAAGAATTTGAACTTCATAACCCCGAAATTTAAAAATATTTCAATACTTTTTTAACTTCATTTAAAACTTTTTGTTTAACGCTATCTAAGTCCCCTAATATAGAAGCACCTGCAGCCTTTTCATGACCGCCACCACCAAACATTAAGCACACATCAGAAACATTTACATAGTCGTTAGAACGCATAGAAATTTTAAACGCATTTTCATTATCTTCTCTTTGTCTAACAAAAATTGAAACCTCTACACCTTCAACATCTCTACCAATTTCAACAAGACCTTCATGATCTCCTGGTAATGCATTAACATCATCTAAATCTTTATTTGTTATGTATGTAAATGAAACTTTTCCATCTTCAAAAAATTCCATCCTATCCATTACTCTCTTCATTAACTCAAAATTAGCTTTTGTTTTTGTTTGAAGAACTCTTTTATAAATATTTGAAACATTTATCCCTTTTTGTAATAATTCTGCTGTAAATTCAAATGTTTCTGGAGTAATTCCAGAATGTCTAAATCCACCTGTATCTGTAATTATTCCTGTTAAAATACATGTACCTAATTCTTTATCAATATCTAATCCAAAATATTGGAACATCCCTATTAAAATCTGACAACATGCTGGTGCAACAGGATTTACAAAATTTATATCACCATACATTTTATTACTTCCATGATGGTCAATTACTATTGTTTGTTTTGCCTTTTCAAAATATTCATTACCAACTAATCTTTTAAAATCTGCACAATCTAAAGAAATTACTAAATCATATTCTTTAATATCAGAATCTGTTTTAACATCTTCTCTTCCTGGTAGAAAGTCAAAAACTCTTGGAAATTCTCTAATTATTACATCTGCATTTTTACCTAATTGCTTTAATGCAGACTTCATTGCCAAACAACTACCAATTGCATCTCCATCAGGATTTTCGTGTGCTAATACTAATATTGTTTCTGCTTTTTTTATTTCTTCTAATATATTATCTAAAGTCATAATTTTACTTGTATAACCAGTTAAATAGCTATATTACATTATCCGTTTAACTGGTTAATCCCTTTCTTTAATTTTGATTTTCATCTTTCTTTTCAGGTATAATTTCTTTTAAAATAGAATCAATTTTTGCTCCATATTCCAATGAATCATCAATTTCAAACACTAATTCTGGAGTATTTCTTAAATTAATTCTTCTTGCTAATTCTGATCTAATAAAACCAGATGATTTTTTCAATCCATCCATTGTATCTTTAATGTTTTTAGAATTCAAAATACTAATATAAACTTTAGCATATTTCAAATCTGGTGTTACTTTAACTTTAGTAACACTTATCATTCCAGTTACATTCGGATTTTTTAAATCATAACTAATTATTTGACTAAGCTCTTTTCTGTATTCTTCGTCAATTCTACCAATTCTGTTATTATTTTTTCCTGCCATATTTACCTCCTTAGGGATTGAGGGACGTTCCTTAAAATCCCTGTTTGCCGGGACTAGGGGGACAGTCCTTTATATAGGAGTGTCCCTTAATCCCTTCTAGAAGGGAAAAAAAGGAACGTCCCTTAATCCCTGTTATCTTTTAATTTCTTCCATAACAAAAGCTTCAATAATATCTCCCTCTTTGATATCATTGTAATTTTCAATTTGGATACCACATTCAAATCCTTTTGTTACTTCTTTAGCATCATCTTTAAATCTCTTTAATGTTGCTAATTTACCTTCATGAATAACAATATTGTCTCTTATTACTCTTACTCCAGCATTTCTTTCAACTTTTCCAGTTAATACGTAAGCTCCGGCAATTGTTCCAACATTTGATATTCTAAATGTTTGTCTTACTTCTGCATTTCCTATTACTTTTTCTTCGTATTTAGGTGCTAACATTCCTTTCATTGCTGCTTCTACTTCTTCAATTGCTTGATAAATTACAGAGTATTGTTTTATTTCTACTTCTTCTTTTTCGGCCATTTCTTTTGCTGCTGGTATTGGTCTAACATTAAATGCTATTATGATTGCATTTGATACTTTTGCAAGTGTAACGTCTGATTCGTTTACTGCTCCTGGCGCAGCATGGATAACTTTTACTTTTACTTCTTCATTTTGTAGTTTTTCCATTGATTGTTTAACAGCTTCTACAGATCCTTGTACATCTGCTTTTACTATTAGATTTAAGTGTTTTAAGTTTCCTTCTTCCATTTGACTGAATAAGTTGTCTAATGTTACTTTTGTTCCAGAGTTTATTTGTTTTTCTCTAGCTTCACGTTTTCTTTTTTCTATTAAGTGTTTTGCTGTTTTTTCATCTTTAACTTCATAGAAAATGTCCCCTGCTTCTGGTACTTCTGTTAATCCCATTATTTCAACTGGTGTTGATGGTCCAGCTGATTTAACTTTTTTACCATTTTCGTTTGTCATTGCTCTTATTCTACCAATTGATGAACCAACTATAATTGTATCACCTGTATCTAGTGAACCTCTTTGTACAAGCATTGTTGCAATTGCTCCTCTTGATTTATCAAGTCTTGCTTCTATAACAACACCTTTTGCTTGTTTATGTGGATTAGCTTTTAATTCTAACATATCAGCTTGTAATAATACCATTTCTAGTAATTGATCAATGTTTATATTATTTTTAGCTGAAATTGGAACACAAATTGTGTCTCCACCCCATTCTTCTGGTACTAATTCATAATTCATTAATTCTTGTTTTACTCTATCGATATTTGCATCTGGTAAATCAATTTTATTTATTGCAACTATGATTGGTATTCCAGCTGATTTTGCGTGGTTTATTGCTTCAACTGTTTGTGGCATTATTCCGTCATTTGCAGCAACAACTAATATTGCAATATCAGTTATTTGAGCACCTCTTGCTCTCATTGCTGTAAACGCTTCGTGTCCTGGTGTGTCTAAGAAAGTAATCTCTCTATCATTTACTTTTACTTTGTATGCACCAATTGCTTGAGTAATTCCTCCGGCTTCTCCACCAATTACATTTGTTTTTCTAATTGTATCTAGTAATGATGTTTTACCATGGTCTACGTGTCCCATAACAACTACTACTGGTGGTCTTGTTTCTAATTCTTCTTCTGAATCTTCAGAATCATCAAACAAGATATCTTCATCTGTTACAGTTTCTTTCTTTTTAGGTGTTATTCCAAATTCACCAGCAACTAAAAATGCTGTATCGAAATCAATTTCTTGATTTATTGTAGCCATAATTCCATAACCTAGTAATTTTTTGATAACTTCAGCTGTTGTCTTTTTCATTTCTGCTGCTAAATCTTTTACAGTGATTGAATCTGGTATTTCTATTTCAGTTAATTCAAATATTTTTTGTTTTGTTCTTTCTTCGTTTTTATTAACTTTCTTTTTACCTTTTCTTCCTCTTTGAGTTGTTAAATCATAATAATCTAACATTCCTCCATCTTGATCTTCAAACATATTTGATAATCTGTTTGATTGTTTTAATGATTTTAACTTTCCTTCATCAAATGATCCGTTTTCATTTTTTCTTGATTTTGATTTTTTGTTTTTATTTTCTTCAAATTTACTGTTAACTTTTTTCTTATCAATATTTTTGCTGTAATCTCTAACAACTTCTTTTTCAACAGTTTCAACAGCCATAATATTCTTAATATTTTTCTCAATTCCTTTTTCGTCTAATGGTCTTCTGTTATTAAATCTGTTGTTTCCTCCATTGTTATTAAAGTTTCTGTTTCCTTGATTATTGTTATTTCTTCTAAAATTATTATTACCATTATTAGAATTGTTATTATAATTATTATTTCTATTTTCGCCATTATTTCTATTAAATCTGTTGTCACCGTTTCTATCATTGTTTCTGTTATCATTATTTCTGTTATTGAAATTATTTGGTCTATTTGAATTTCTATTTTGATTATTAAATCTATTTTCGTTTTCAAATTTTCTATTATTTGATTTTTTATCAACACCTGTTACTTCTTTTTGCATTTTTATACTACTATTCTCCGTCCCTTTTATTTCTTGTTCTCTATTTTCTATTACTTCTTTTATTTCTTGTTCTTTTGTTTTTTCAACTACTTCTGTTTTATTTATTTGATTTTTAACAGGCTCTTCTACTGATTTTTCTACAGCTTTTTCTGCCTTAGGTTTTTCTTTATTTAAACCAAATAATTCATTTACTGTTTTTGGTTTATTAGGTTTATTTCTATAAACTATATTAAAATCTTTATTTTGTTTTCTTTCAACAAAACCTACATCACTATTTTTTGTCCCTTGTTTTTTTTCTTCAACTTTTTTATCGTCTGCTATTATAACTTCTCTTCTTATAATAACAGGAGCTCTTTCTTCTTTTTTAGGTGCAGTTGTTGTTTTTGCTTGATTTACTTTTTTGTCTTGTTTTGAATTATTTTTTAATCCACTTTCTATTTTATTAGCATCATTTTCATCAACACTGCTCATGTGACTTTTTACTTCAATATTAAGCTTTTTAGCCATTTCTAATACTTCTTTACTGGTTAAGTCTAGCTTTTTTGCTATTTCATATATTTTTATCTTACCCAATAACATCACCCCCACTGTATTTTTTTATTAGAATTACTTTATTTATCACAAATTACACCTTTTAACCCTTCATAAATTTCTTCAGTTATTGGTGTTTCAAAAACTTTTTCAAGTCTTTTACTTTTTACAACTTTTTTTAAACATTCTTCATTATTACAAATATATGCTCCTCGTCCATCTTTTTTTCCTGTTTTATCAATTGATATTTCACCATCACTTGATTTTACTATTCTTATAAGTTCTTTTTTATCTTTCTTTTCATTACATCCCATACATGTTCTTTGTGGTTGTTTTTTCATAGCATACACCCTCCTTTAATAATGATAATTTAAAATTATTCTTCTACTTCGTCTGATTCTACTTCATTTGTCACTGTTTCTTCTGATTCTTCTTCATTTTGTTTTGCTTGTAATATTTCTCTAAATTGAGATTCAGATTTTATATCAATTTTCCAATTTGTTAATTTAGCAGCAAGTCTTGCATTTTGTCCTGCTTTACCAATTGCTAATGATAATTGGTCATCTGGCACAATAACTTCTGCAAATTTATCTTCTTCTTTAATATCAACAGCTAATATTTGAGCTGGTAATAATGCTGATGCAATATATACACTTGGATCTTCATCCCATTCAATTACATCAATTTTTTCTCCGTTTAATTCATTAATTACGTTTTGAATTCTTACACCTTTTGCTCCAACACATGAACCAACTGGGTCTATGTTAGGGTCTGGTGAGTATACAGCTACTTTACTTCTTGAACCTGCATCTCTTGATACATTTTTGATTTCGATTACACCCTCGTAAATTTCTGGTATTTCAAATTCTAATAATTTTCTAACAAAATCTGGATGACTTCTTGAAATCATAACTTGTGGAGCACCTTTTAATCCTCTTTCAACATTTACAATATATGCTTTAATTTTATCATTTACTCTATATCTTTCTGTTTGAACTTGGTCTTTTGCAAGCATAATTCCTTCAATGTTTCCTAAATCTACTATAACTATATTTTTGTCTGCTTTTTGAATAATTCCAGATACTATTTCTCCTTTTTTGTTTGTATATTCGTCAAACATTAAATCTCTTTCTACTTCTCTTAATTTTTGAACTATTACTTGTTTTGCAGTTTGTGCAGCAATTCTTCCAAAGTCTTTTGGTACTATTTCTACTTCTACTGTGTCATCTAATTTAAGTTCTCTATTAATTTTATGAGCTTCCTCTAAACTGATTTCTGTTACTTCATCATTTGCATGTTCAACAACATCTTTTATTGAATATATATGTGTTGCACCTGTATTGTGATCAATGTCTACCCTTACATTTTCTAATGCATCAAAATTTCTTTTATATGCTGTTACCAATGCTGTTTCAATTGACTCTAAAACATATTCCTTTTTAATCCCTTTTTCTTTTTCTAATTCTTCTAACGCTAATATTAATTCTTTATTATCTATAGCTTTCATTTTTATTATTCCCCCTTAAAAATAAATTGTTTTTATTTGTGATATATTTTTTCTTTCTATTTCTATTTTTTCTTCATCAACTTCAATAACTATATGTAATTCATCAAATCCATTTAGTATTCCTTGATATTCCTTTTTGCCATTTTCGTCCTTTTTAAATAATTTAATATTTACAGGTTCTCCAATATTTTTTTCTAGATGTTTGTCTTTTCTTAAAACTCTTTCAATTCCCGGAGATGATACCTCTAAGAAATATTGTTCTTTTATGTAATTTTTTTCATCTAGTATGTCTGTAATTGCATCATTTACTTTTTCGCATGCATTTAAATCGATTCCATTTTCACTGTCGATAAAAATTCTTAAAAAGTAATCTTTTCCTTCTTTTGCATACTCTACATCATAAAGTTCATATCCTACATTTTCAATTATAGGTGTTAATAATTTTTCTACTTTTTCTTCTATATTAGCCAAATTTTACCTCCTTTATTCAAAAATGAAGAGTGAGATTTGTTCCCACTCTTCACTGTCTCTTATGTCAATACACTTATTATACTTGTTTTTTTATGAAATTGCAAGCTTTTTTTAAACTTTTTCAACTTCTTTTTCAGTATTATCAACTTCATCAATTTTAATACTTCTATTATGAGTAATTTTTTCCCATGTTGTTTCTCTTTTAAATAAACATTTAAAGTTTATTAAAAGCCATGATCCCATAAATAACGGGTATGTGAAAAATCCTTTAAACATAGGTTTTAATGGTTTTCCTTCAAGCCACATTACAAATGCTGCAGTAAATGATGGTAATACAAATGTTGGTACTAAATATCTTAATATGTTTGATATTAATTCCATTTGTGTCATTTCACTTCCTGCATATAATACAAAGTTTGATAACAATAAAATTATTGTTAATACAAACATTGGAATACTTCCTATTATATATAAGAATCCATCAAAATTTACCATTGTTTTATTTTCTTTAGCAGCTTCTGCTAATTTTCCTGTATATTCTTTAATACATTGCATATGTCCAACTGTCCATCTACTTCTTTGTGACCAACTTTGTTTAAATCCTGTTGGTTGTTCATCATA